>JAIQGK010000003.1:600000-796214 GCA_020072645.1 Terriglobia bacterium | reverse complement strand
ACTCACGGTGACACCGGAAGGAACCCTTATTATTCCGACGGTCGGAGAGATTCGCGTCACTGGCCTGAAATTAGCGAAAGTGAAAGAACGCGTTCTCGAAGAAATTCGGCTCAAATACATGAGGGGTAACCCGTCTGTGACACTGCTCAGCCCTCGAGACCTCGTCGTAACGGTAACGGGTAACGTTCGCTATCCAGGCCGCTACGTCATGAGTGCTGCCCAACGTGTCGACAGATTGTTGCAGGAAGCAAACAAAGCCGTAAAGAAGACGAGCGACAAAACTGCAACGGAGGAACTCCGCATTGAGGAGAACCCCAGCTACCAGCCTGAAAATGCATCCAAAAGAAGTATCGTGGTTCGTCACCGGGATGGTACTTCACAGAGGGTCGATGTTCAGGAGTACTTTGCCTCCCGAAACGAAACGAGGGATCCGTTCTTGCAGGAGGGGGACGAAGTATTTGTCCCGCGATCGGACAACGCGAAAAATCTGTTCGCCGTTTATGGCGCGGTGAATGCCCCTGGGAGGTTCGAGTATATCGACGGTGACAGTGTCCTCCAGGCTCTTGCCTTGGCGTATGGACTTACCAAGCGCGCCAATCTTGACAGCATTGATCTTGTTCGAATGGATCTGCAGACGGGGAGACTCCTGTCGACGATCATTCGCGCGAAGAATCTCTTCCCCGGCTCCCCGGAAAATTTCCCTCTCGAACCTGGAGACAGAATTCTTGCGAGAGAGAAATTTGATTTGAGACAAGATTACCGGGTTTTTGTGGAAGGAGAAGTAAAATTTCCGGGAATCTATCCGATAACAAAAGAAAACACAAGGCTGTCGCAAGTGATTCAACAGGCAGGCGGGTTAACAGGATTTGCATCGCTTCAATCTTCACAATTTCGCTGTCGTCAATGGTAATGGTCTTGGGCACGCCTTCAATCAGGTTGCGCCCCTTGATTTCCATGGTGAGCGGCTTGTCCAGCGGATAGGCCGATCCAATTTCAATCTTGATGGTTTCCGCGGTGCGTTCGCCGATGAGCAAATTGTATTTGCGCTTGAGGTAATTCATGATGGCTTCATCCATCTGATTACCCGCCATACGCACGGAGCGTGAATAAACGATGCCGCTGAGCGAGATCACGGCAATATCCGTGGTGCCGCCGCCGATATCCACCACCATGTTGCCGCTGGGCTCGGTGATGGGCAATCCGGCGCCAATGGCCGCCACCATCGCCTGCTCCACCAGGTGGACCTCACTGGCTTTGGCACGATAAGCGGAATCCATGACGGCGCGCTTTTCCACCTGCGTAATTTCAGAAGGCACGCCGATCACAATCCGCGGATGCACCAGCATCTTGCGGTTATGCGCCTTCTGGATAAAGTAGTTAAGCATTTTTTCCGTGACCTTGAAGTCGGCAATCACGCCGTCTTTCATGGGCTTAATGGCCACGATGTTTCCCGGAGTGCGGCCCAGCATCTCTTTCGCTTCCTTGCCCACGGCCTCTACTTCCCCGGTGTTTTTGTTGATCGCCACAATCGAGGGCTCATTCACCACAATGCCCTTGCCTTTGGCGTAGACCAGCGTGTTGGCGGTCCCCAGATCGATCGCCAGATCGCTGGAAAACATGCTGAAGAGCGAGCGCAAATTATGAATGCGCGAATTCTCTGATTTAAAACCGTTTTTCGACATACCAGATTCTTTCTTCTATTAAATAACTTCGGTCACGGCCGAACAAGCTTTAGACGGCGCACTAATCCCGTCCCAACCTCTTCAGCTTTCCGTGCACAAACTTTTCTGGGGACCTCTTACTGTGATACAGAAACCAAAATCGGGCAATAAGCGATTCTACTGTATAGTGATCGGCCTCGTTACTGTATTCACTCCGCCCTTGGCGTCCTGTGCCGTAATCGTTATCACATTCTCGCCGGTGGGGAGAGGGTTGGTGAAATGGCGGAAAGCGCCATCACTCGCCACCACCGCCTCCTGCCCATTGACCATCACCCGGGCATTGGGCTCGGTGTGTCCCTTCACTTCAATCACATGCCCCATTTGTACAAAATCTCCTACTTCCAGTGCCAGCGATCCCGTACCTTTGGGCACAATGGTGAACCGGTAAATCTCGCTTTCAATCGATTCTTTCCCGTCCTGCCCAATCGACCGCACCTGCCAATAATAAGGAACGCCTTCCTGTAGGTTCGTGACCAGTACCTGCGTTGCCGCCTTTTTGTCGTCCACTCCTGGCCCGGTGAATGACGGGTTGCGGTTGATCTTGATGTGGTATTCCTTCACGGTATCCACAGGAGACCAGGAGAACATTACTCCCTTCGTCGCCTGGTCCAGGAAAACATTCTGTAACGGGGCCGGTGAGATCAAAGTGGGAGGCTGAAGCTCCTTGGATTTGACCAACCCTTTGGAATTGCTGGTGAAAGATGCCTTGGTGTAACTCTCCAGAGGTATGGTCTGCCCGCCACGGGTTACCTCACCCGAACCTTTCTTCACCAGGATCTCGTGCTGGTCAGCGCGGATATCGTTCATCACTTCCGCCGAACTCTCAGATGCGATGGTGGCCGTTGCATCGCCCACAATTACCTGCGACTTTGATCCGCTGGCCAGCGTGGATGTTGCTAGATCGACCTTTCCGGTCGTAACCTGCACCGCCACTTTTGTCTGCTGCGAACCGTTGACGGAGTTTTCCTGAATCGTAATCAGCGACGCCGGCTTCACCGTGTAGTTAGTGCCGTCCGTGAATACCACCTTGGCCATGCCTTCTGGTGACGTCTGGACAACGTCACCGCGCTCCAGCGCCAGCGAATAGTCTGCCACCACCCAGGTATTTGTGCTCGCTTTGCGCACGCGCACATTGCCATCAATGTTGGTGAAATGGGCCTGTTGCGGACCGGGATCGGGAGCCGTGCCGTTCTCGCCCCCGCCGACTCCCATTTTATTCAGGATTTTTCCCAGTCCAATCTGGCCGGAAAGAATCAGTTTATTGGCTGTATCAGGAAACGCAAAATACATCACCACAAACGCAAGCAATACAATGGCAAGCATTCCCATCAGCACGCTGCGATAGGTGATGGTGACGTATGAAATCTGAAATGCGGATTTTCGCTTTTGCGCCACAGACTTTATAAAGTTGGGGAGTTATCGGTGGCTACAGATTAACACAACGCTTGCAGCCGTTAGATGGGCTCCCTTGGCCCCGACTAAGGTGTTCGGTCTATCTCTCAAATCGGCCAGAACACTCCCGTCAAATGTTGTAATTAAAGCAGAAAGCAGAGCAACTGGCAGTAGCCATGTTGATTCTGGCAGTAACGATAGGGTCATGCACCTTGCATTTCCCATCACCCGGTTGCCTAAACGCGTCCGCCTGACGCAAAATTGATCATGCCTTCAACAACCGGATCTCGTTCTCAGGCGCTGGAGTCTTTGCTGGGACGCATTCAAGCGCATACTGCGAAAATAGGAATTATTGGCCTTGGTTATGTCGGACTGCCGCTGGCCCTTCTGTTCAATGAAGCCGGATTCCCCGTCACCGGGTTCGATATTGACGCGGAAAAGGTAAAGGCCCTGAATAATGGCCGCTCCTATATCTATCGCATCCCGAAAACCGAGATTGCCGCCGCTGCCGCAAAGGGCTTTTGGGCCACAGACGAGTATGGCCACGCCAAGGACATGGATGCCCTGATCATCTGTGTTCCCACCCCGCTCAATGAATACCACGAGCCCGACCTGAGCTATATTCGGGAAACTGCCAAAGCCATTGCGCCGCACGTCCATGCAGGCCAGCTGATTGTTCTGGAGAGCACCACCTATCCGGGGACGACGGAGGAAGTGCTTATCCCTGTGCTGGAAGCCGGCAACAAGGCCAAGCTCAAAGCCGCCCGTCCTGAGCAGGACGATCCAAAAACAACCTTTCTGGTGGCGTTTTCTCCTGAACGCGAAGATCCGGGCAATGACACAGTGGCCCGGAAGGACATCCCAAAGGTTATCGGCGGCGTAAACCCGGCGGCTTCAGAGGTTGCTGGCGCGGTTTATAACTCCATCTTTAATCGTGTAGTGCCGGTCTCCAGTCCGGCGGCGGCGGAGATGACCAAGCTACTGGAAAATATCTATCGCTGCGTGAACATTGCGCTGGTCAACGAACTCAAGATGCTCTGCCTGCGCATGAATATCGACATCTGGGAAGTGATCCGCGCCGCATCGACCAAGCCCTTCGGCTTTCAGCCGTTTTATCCCGGCCCGGGATTGGGCGGACACTGCATCCCCGTGGATCCTTTTTACTTGTCATGGAAGGCCAAGGAGTTTGACTTCCATACCCGGTTCATCGAACTGGCGGGCGAGATCAACTCGGCAATGCCCTATAACGTGGTTGACGCCGTCACCGCAGCGCTCAATCGCCATAAAAAATCACTGAACGGATCAAAAGTGTTGGTGCTCGGCGTGGCCTACAAGCGTGACATCGACGACCTGCGTGAATCGCCCGCACTGACGATCATTGAAGAGCTGCAACGCCGCGGCGCCGACGTGGCCTATAACGATCCTTATTTCCCCAAAGTAGGACGCGGACGCAAGTACAACCTGCAAATGACCTGCGCTCCGCTGGAAAAACTGGGCCAATACGATTGCGTCCTCATCGTAACCGACCACAGCGATTACGACTATAAAAAGATCGTTCAGGAAGCGAAGCTGGTGGTGGATTCGCGCAACGCGACAAAGGGGATTGAATCAGAGAAGATAGTGCATTGCTGAAGAGCAGCAATTAGCAACTGGCAATTAGTACTCACCAATTGGCCAAAGAAAGTTAGCCGCGAATTTCGCGAATGCACACGAATCAGAAAAACAATGATTCGCGTATTTCGCGTTGATTCGCGGCCTATTATTTTTTGATCAGCGTTCATCTGCGCAAATCTACGGCGACGAGCCTTTCACTGATTGCTGATGGCTGAGTGCTGAACGCTCAAATCGAACTCATGTTCGACAGGAACTGGCCATTTGAAGGTGTCTTGCCCAGCTTGTCGATTAGCAATTCCATGGCTTCCACTGGTGAGAGCGGGTTCAGCACTTTGCGCAGCACCCAGATTCTCGCCAGGTCTTCCTTGGGAATCAACAGCTCTTCCTTACGCGTTCCGGAGCGCTGAATATCGATTGCCGGAAAGACGCGCTTGTCGACCAGTTTGCGGTCGAGAATGATTTCACAGTTGCCGGTACCCTTGAACTCTTCAAAGATCACGTCGTCCATGCGCGAGCCGGTTTCCACCAGCGCTGTGGCAACGATGGTGAGCGATCCGCCTTCTTCAATATTGCGGGCCGCGCCAAAGAAGCGCTTGGGGCGTTGCAAGGCGTTGGAGTCCACGCCGCCGGAGAGCACTTTGCCCGAAGGCGGAACAATGGTGTTATAAGCGCGCGCCAGGCGTGTGATGGAATCCAGCAGGATCACAACGTCGCGCTTGTGCTCGACCAGGCGCTTGGCTTTTTCAATCACCATTTCCGCGACTTGCACGTGGCGGGCAGCGGGCTCGTCGAAGGTCGAAGAGATAACTTCGCCTTTGACCGAGCGCTGCATGTCGGTAACTTCTTCTGGGCGTTCGTCGATCAGGAGCACGATCAGCACAACTTCCGGATGGTTGGTGGTGATGGAGTTGGCGATGTTCTGCAACAGCATGGTTTTGCCGGTGCGGGGCGGCGCAACGATCAGGCCGCGCTGGCCCTTGCCCAGCGGAGTCAACAGATCCATCACGCGCGCGCTCACATTTTCTTTTACTGTCTCCAGCTTCAGGCGCTCTTGCGGATACAGTGGCGTGAGGTTATCAAACAGGATCTTATTGCGCGCTTCTTCCGGCGATTCAAAGTTGACCGCCTCAATCTTTACCAACGCGAAATATTTTTCGCCTTCATGCGGAGGCCGCACTTGGCCGCTGATGGTGTCGCCGGTCTTTAAATCAAATTTGCGGATCTGCGAGGGCGAGACATAAATGTCGTCCGGTCCGGGAAGGTAGTTGTAATCAGGAGAGCGGAGGAAGCCATAGCCATCAGGCAGGATTTCCAGCACACCTTCAGCAAAGATATGCCCCTCTTTTTCACTCTGGGCCTGCAGGATTTTGAAGATGAGGTCCTGCTTGCGGAGACCGCTGGCGCCAGGGAGGTCAAGGGTGCGCGCGATCTTGGTAAGCTCAGTAATATTTTTTTCTTTGAGTTCTGCGATTGTCATTCGTCACCTACGGGAGTTTTTGTGCTTGATAGGAAGGATTGCTTGAATCAGAGGCGAGACCTACGCCCTCAAGAAACCTGAGGGCCCGCCAGACGGCCTTGACTGGCGGGATTTTTCAGGAAAGTCTATTATGCAGCGCGGCGCTGTTGCTGCGCAACTGGTTCGTGCTTCAGCTCAATCACGGCCTCAGGCTCCGGTGCCTGGCCCACGCGAACAAGGACGTCATTCATCGTCTCTTGCACACGGGTGTTGGGCTTGTGGAACTTCCGCGTTGCCTTGGAAATCAATTGACACAGAAGATAGCGGTTACGCACCGTGTCGAGTGCGTCATAAATCAAGTCAGAGCGCATGACTGTATTTTCTCCTTAAGAATAAGTTCAGTATTAGTGAATTGATTCGTCAGTTACGAAATGAATTCAAATTTTTGGGTCTTGACCGAGCACACAAACTTTTCTGCCTCTTTCAGACCGGCAAAAACATCTGTTGTTATGGGAAATACCAGAGACCCTTGTGCGATTATTAGACGCAAATATGGGTGTCTAAGTTGCTTATTTCTTGACTTTGTTTGAAGTGGCCATTTTCGGAACAAAGCCGACAACGAACCCATTCCGTAAGACGTTCTACGGTAAACGGCCTTGCCCCAAACGTCAAGAGTTTTTTGCGCTGGTGCTCTGGCTCTTAAGTCTTTATCTTCTTATGATTTACTGATATCGCACCATTTTTCCGCAGCTTACCTTGGTAACTTGAGAGGTTCAGTTATGGCCGATGCCCGCTATCCTATCGGACGCTTCACTCCAGACCAAAACCCAACGCCTGAGACTCGCAACCGCCACCTTGAGCAGATTTCCGGCACACCTGCACGTCTACGCCAGGCAGTTGCCGGATTAACAGCAAACCAGCTCCGGACCCCGTATCGGGACGGTGGCTGGACTGTCCAACAGGTCGTCCACCATTTGCCGGATAGCCACCTGAATGCCTATATTCGGTTCAAGTGGGCCCTGACCGAAGACGCACCTACCATCAAGCCCTACCATGAAGCAGCCTGGGCTACGCTCAAAGATTCTGAGTTAACCCCTGTAGATGTATCACTTACGCTGCTCGAATCCCTGCACACACGCTGGACGGTATTGCTGCGGTCGCTCAAGGCCGAAGATTTTCAACGTAAATTCGTCCACCCCGATTCCGGTGCTCACGATCTCGACTGGCTGCTGGGCCTTTATAGCTGGCACGGCAACCACCATGTGGCGCACATTACGGGCCTGAGGGAGAAGATGGGCTGGTAAGGCGAGCTTTTTCTGAAACCCCGAGCCTAGCGAGGGGCCCCTATCACCGCAATGTATGTTAGGGTGCAAAAACTAAAACGCGCCATGTCTGTTAATCAGCACATGATTCAGAGTTAGCGCGTGAGAATTGTTGTTTCACAAGGGGGCCTGGTAACGATAGGGCCCCCTCGCTTCGCTCGAGGTTTCAAAAACAGATTGCTCCTACGGCAGGAACCCCAAGTCCTCCGGCAATGGCCCCGCTATGGGCGTTTCAAACAATGGCGGCACGCTGGGCGGCAGCAGCCCAACGCTGTCCGGATCGATTGTGAGCGCGCCATCGGTGGCAAAAAATACTCCAATCTGGATTTGTGGCTCAATGGCAATCGGCTTTGGCAATGAGGTCAGGAACGTGTGCGGATTATGCAGTCCCAATCCCAACGGGAAAGCGATGTCATTGCGGTAGAAGGTCGCCCGGTCCGTTAAATCTCCGGAACGGATCAATGCAGTTGCTGTCGGGTTCGGCACGGTCATGTCACCGCGTGCAAACTGCACAATCACGGATTTCGCCAGATCGCCCGGCAACGGATTCTTGCGGATGAACGGCGCCCAGGCTACGGGATCGCCAGCCTGACCGAGCCATCTGCTGGTGTCTTCCACGGTTTGAATTGCAACAGCTCCGGGGACATTATTGATTACCGGCGGAAGGTTGCGAAGAGGGCTGTTGTCATTAAAGAAGATCGGCGGGCCGGCATTGAGCAGCGCCGGAACACGCACTGCCAGTGACTGCGTGAGCAAGAGCTGGAATGAAGGGCTTAGGCGAACAATGTCGATGATTGGACCGCCGGGAACATTCGGAACACCAGCTCGGATGTCGGGCTCGATGCCCATGAAAATCGTGCCGTAAATGCCGCCGAATGACTGGCCGGCATAGTAGATGCGGTTAGGATCGAGCGACTGTAGCCCATCGCCGTTCACGTCAACTCCGCCCTGAATGGCGCGAACCAGTTCCATCAGGTTGGCAGCGGTTTGCTGGAGCGCATCGCGCGATCCAATAGTTCCCTGCGCGCTGGCAAAGAATGTGGAAGAACCTTCAGCGCTTGTGATCTGGCCGTTTCCGTCCTGGTCAAACCCGCGGCCGCCTTCAAGAAACGTGGTTGCTGTGGTGCCCTGCTGCACGGTCAGCGTGCTGTTGGGACCAAAGCCATGGCCCACGACGTTAATTGCGATGCTGGCGATACCGTTGTGCGCAAGCACGGACGCAACCGCAAATGGCGCGCCCTGCTTGCTGTCAGTGAATCCGTGGCCAAAGATCGCCACTGGCCAGCCATTGGTGGGGCGTGGCCCTGAAGGAATAAACAGGTTGAAGAAAACATCTTCCGTGCCCTGCGCGGGAACGCTTTGCCGCGTCGGCACCTGCGGGATGAACACGTTGGCGTTCTGCCAGTGCGTTCCACTGAATTTGCCAAAGGCCAAGGTGCCTACCGATCCGGGGAACACCTGCAACGCGGCCAGGTCCGCATTCAGGTTTGTCGGAATCAGCGGGCCAACCGTGAGAGCTTGCACGTTCCATGTGAACCCTGTGACCGTGTTCAAGGGAAATACTGTTTTCTCACCACCGGTTCCCAGGTTGAAATTTACTGCGGGTGAAGCGGCGCTCTTGATCTGCTCGCGGATGCTGCGCAGTGTAGCCGTCGCACTCTCAGTGGTAAACACGCTGGCGGCGGCAATATCTTTCCTGTCCAGGCCGAGCGCCCCAAGCACGTCGCCCGAAAGAGCGCTCTTCAGCGATTGACGATATGCCTTCAACAAGGCGTCTTTGGTTTGGCCGAAGTTCAGGTCGCGACGGAAGTTGGCGAAGTCATCGGAGACGGCAAGCGGGTTTCCTGCGGCATCGTGCACGCCGGTGGTGACTACCAGCACGTAGTTCGAATCTTCGTCCAGATGGTCGTTCGATTCCGCGAACAGCGTCAGGCTGGCAGGGTCCCATACGATCTGGTTGATGCCGATGGCCTGCGGAGTAAAGTGGTCGAACTCCTGGCCCAGCGCATTGCCCGGCAGCTTCACCAGGAATACGGTGCTGCTGTTCACCGTGCTCACGTCAATCGCGCCGTCAAAAGGTATGGAAATGCGCGGCTGAAGATTGAATCCATCCAACTGGTTCACCAGCATTAAGTCCGCGCAGTCAG
Source organism: Terriglobia bacterium (assembly GCA_020072645.1). Taxonomy (NCBI): domain Bacteria; kingdom Pseudomonadati; phylum Acidobacteriota; class Terriglobia; species Terriglobia bacterium. The sequence goes on along the minus strand of JAIQGK010000003.1, from coordinate 786,562 downwards.
AAGGATTGGTGGCACAGTTGGGCAGCGGAATATTCACGCGCAAACCCGTAAGCTGCTGTGCATCAAACACCGTAAAGCGGTCACTTGGAAACGGCGACTGCGTGGTCGATTGCAGGTTAAAGAGCGGATGCGTCTCGGCCAGGGCCAGAGCAGGTGTTAGAAGTGCGGTCGCAACCAAGAAAATAATGGCGCGGCGAATGAATGAATATTTTTCATTGAGGGTCGTATGCATGGCGGTGGAATACCTCCAGGGGGAGTTGCAACGGGTGACGAGAACGATAGACCTTCAGGAAAGCCTTGTCAATGGCTGCTAAGACGAGGGTTTGAGAACGCATGGGATGATGAAATCGCCGCAGATTTCCGCAGACGATCGCTGAGCAAAAGAATCAGCCGCGAATCAACGCAAAAGACGCGAATCCAATGTCGATTTCGTGTTCATTCGCGAGCACTCGCGGCTAATTTTATTTCGTTATCCTCAGCCATTAGAAGGCGTTACAGGGCACGCCTCCACCGTCATTATCGCCGTGCTTACGGGCGCAACGAGTTGCGTCAAAGGCATCAAAGGGGCGCAGGAACTGCGCCGGATGGAAGAGGAAGAACGAGGGAGGCGCCACGTTCAGCGGTCCCAGGGTTGCCGCCTCAGCATTCAGCGCGTCCGCGTGAAGGTCGGGCCAATGGCCCGTATCCAGGCGGCTGATCAGGTTTTCCAGAGCCGTAATGGTCTCTGCCGGAGTGAACGTGCAGTGTCCGGCGCGATGCACGAAGATCTGGCGGAGGAGCCGTTCGTTGCCGGCCTCGCGCACCACGTCACGATAAGCGCTTTCATTCTGGTTGGAAACCAGGCCATCACCTTCCGTGTGCATGCTGAGCACGGGGAAATCGATATCTCCGTTGAAGATGATGTTCTGTTCAAGATAGTCCACCGCGTTAGGCTCGGCGGAGATGCGCGCGGCCTTGTTCAGGGTTTCCAGATCGTCTTCCAGGTTGAGCCCCGCCTGTTTATAAAGAGCGCGAACTTCCGCGCCGTTGACGGAATGTTCAAACTGCTCCCTGTAGTTCACACCGGTATTCCATGAAGGATTGCCACCGGCACGAAACTCCAGCTCCGCGCGAAAAGCAAAGATAAACGGGAAGTCAACCTGCTGCGCCCACAAGAACTGGTTGTCGGCCTGGGAAGCAAAATCATTGGCGGCGGGCTCGGGTGAGGCAGGATTAAACCAGCCAGGCAAATCTCCGAAAGAGTTTGCCAGGGCCAGGCGCGCACGGCCCTGCGGGGTTGCATTGGCCGCAGCCAGCAGTTGCTCCGCCAGCAGGAAGTTGGCGGTCGGGTTGGCGATGTTGACAACCTGAAGAGGCCCTCCGGGATTGAAGAAGGTTTTAAAAGCGAAGGCGGAATCCAGCGCCTGGTTCCAGGTGGCAACTCCGCCGGAAAGTACGCCGCACATCGGCAGCGCCGCGTCAAACCGGTTGGGATTTCTCTGGATCAGGCCGGCAGTGATGATGCCGCCCAGGGAATGCCCCCAGGCAATGGTGCGCATGGGCGTGCCAACCTGCGCGTTGAAGAGGTCAAGCACGGCGATCTGGTCCACCAAAGCTTCATGAATCGCCCAACCGGTGGTGGCATAGGATGAACCCGCCAGAGCAAAACCATTCGCCAGGAGGAATGCGCGGGTGCCGGGATCACCCACGTCCTGCGCGGGGTTGGCTGAGCCAGGCGCTACATAGCCGTGGGAGTACAGCAGCAATGTGCCGTTCCATGGCGAGGGCACTTCAATCAGGTATTTGGCTCCATCAGCGAAGGAACCGGCAATCGTTGTGGTTGCGGCCTGGGCCGGAACTGCAGCCAGGCACGCCAGCACCAGCGCAAAAACTAACATCAGGCTAAAGCGTGAGTTCATAAGCTTCATGGGGAAGATCTCCTTCTTGCGGAACTTGGAATCAGCGACTGAAGATAACAGAGGTCGCTTGGAATAATCACAGGTGAGGTTTGATACACAGCCGTCTTAATATTGCGGACGGAACAGCGGGGCTGGCCTAACGGCTGATTCATACATCCGGCTGGAAGCAATACCAGGAACGGTGCGGAATTATCTTAGACGGCTCGCACTTTGTCAAAAGGCATAAGGACTTTCACCACAAGCATTTCAACATGCTGACACCTCACCTGGACGGTCCTGAGCTCTTGTTTTGGGACGCCGATTCGCGGGAATGCTACTTACTTCCGCCTTGGCCGGTGCACCAGTTCGCCGCCACAATTGGGACAGACGCTCTTCATCTCCGCCGCGCATTTCTCGCAAAAAGTGCATTCGTAAGAGCAGATCATCGCCATGCCATTGGCCGGCAATGCTTGGTGGCATTTCTCGCATTCCGGTTTCATCTGTAAAGCCATGGTTTAGTCCTCTATCGAATATGAATGTTCGCCAGATACGGGCTGCTAAATTCCGTCATATCGCCCGCCTTCTTACCCGCAACCGGTAAGAGCCGCGCGGAAAGCGGTTTGTGCCATTTCACAGCGAGGCTGGCCATATCGCCGATGATGCTTTCAAGTTCATGCAACGAAATGTCACCGGGCAGTGGGATAGCGTCGAGCCCGGTGCTGCAGACTGAAGAATAGGACATGAGCGAATCTCGGCTGATCGTGCCTGCTTCCCAGCGTTTCGCCAGAACAGAATCTTCCAGCACCGGAAGCATCAAGCCGCTATAACCGGCTTGCTGAACAGGAACTTTCTTCACCGCTGTGGTGATGGTATAGGCCACGCTCAAGCTTCCCGGTGAGCCAATCTCGCCATGCAGCAATGATTCCATTGCCCCGCCGATAGAGATTTCCTTGAGCGGGACTGGCGTCAGGTCGATGCCTTGATACTTCCAACTAGTGCTGGTCGATACGCGGTGCGCGATTTCTTCCACTTTCTTTGCCTCTGTACCCAGCGCTGCAGTAAGTTGCTCACCTGCTGAACGCAAGTCGCCCTTGGCGTTGGCAAACACCTGCTGCACGATGTTGGCCGACTCCAGGCCAATGGCAAAGCCATGTCCCGCGTCTGAGGTGTACGACACGGGAAAGAATGGCGCGACCTGCGGCGGAAATGCTCCCGCCGCGAAGTGAAAGTTGCCTTCGCTGTGTTCCGTGTGTTCTTCCAGATACTTGATGACTTGTGCCGCGGCGCGCACGCCGTTCCAGTGAATGCCAGCATCGTCTGCCACCTCGACGAAACCGTTGATGTTCTGCGTCTCGGCCAGGATTCGCGCCAGCAACTCGGCTTGCCTAGGATCATCGCTGTCCCTCATCATCGCCGCGCCAATGTCCGGCGTGAATCCTTCCTGCTGCGCCAGCTTGTCATAGGCCTTAAAAAATTCCAGCGCCTGCTCCGGCGTCAATCCTTTTGTGTATTCTGGAAACGGCTGCGTGGTGATGCGCAGGGTCTCAACTTCATAACCCGCTTTGGTGAATGCATCTTTGGCCGCGCGCAACATCTTTAACGCTTCAGCCACTTGCGCTTGATACGTGGCGCGATTCAGCCTGACAAATGCCGTTACTGTGCGGATTTTTGGCCGCGCTGCATTTGTCGAAGGCGATTGCGCAAAGCCGATGGATGAGGCGAGCAGGAAAAGCAGGGTAACCGCAAAGCGCTTGAGCATGCGAAGGGATCTCCACCTCGCATTCTACACAAGCGCTATTGAAGCAGCTCTGTGCCGTTGCAGTTTTTTACGATCATCTCCTGCATGTCGTCGCTGACCCGCGTAAATTCCAGCCCATAACGAAAGCCTTCGCAGGTGCGGATAATCGCATCAAGCTTTGCCTCGGTCGAGGAATAAGGAAACGTCAGCTCCAGCCTCACGGATGTACCGACAGGGATGGAACACGGAATGTAAGCGCCAATGCCTCCGCGGCTGAGACTATTGGCCCGTCCAAACGCGAAATCGTTTTTCCCGGCATTGGGAAAAGAAATTTTCAGACGAACGTCAATCTTATGGCGGGACCAGCGTCTCGCGGCCGGGCCCGGGTCAAGTTGTGACATGGGGAATTCCATTGAGTTATTTCCGTCGTCTGCTTGTCATAGATATTCGGCATTTTGCGCAAAAACTTCAACGGTACTGCCGACATATGTACTTTTGTAGGCAACAAACTGGCCCATTGCGCAACTTTGATTGGCAACCCAGCGCACGCTCAGCGCGAATTTGAATATGATCGCCGCTCCATCTGGTTGATCACGATATTCCACATATCAATATCAAGCTGGAATTGGTGTTTCAGCGGCGACTGTGTGCTGTCTACGAACGCCAGATTGGTTTCCATCTGTCCCACCAGCGCGCGCATTTTCCTGATGTCATCGCGCAACGCCTGAGCGTCATTCCCGCGGTTATTTCCCAGTTGACGAATCTGCGCGCTTTCCGCGGCGCTGGCGGCTGCGGCCTGTGAGCCGGCGGCTTGGGAAGATGAGTTTGGCGTCTGCTGGACCGCGCCCAGAAGCGTAACGGAAAACAAAGTTATGAGAACTGGTTTGAATGACATTGGACCTCCTGAGACAGTACTTAGTATTGGGTATTTAGCCGCAAGCCCGCAACTATCCCGGCGCTGCGGGAATTTCATCGTTCTTTCAAGAACACCCAAGTACCAATTACCAACTATCGTTTTCCCGTGATCTGGTCCTTCACCACGACGCCGCCTTTCATCACAAAGCCGACGTTCTCCAGCGCACGCACATTTTGCAAAGGATCGTCGATTACGGCGATCACGTCGGCGAATTTGCCCGATTCAAGAGTGCCCACGTCCTTGGCGCGCCCGATCAGGTCAGCCGCGCTGCTGGTCGCGGCGCGTATGGCTTGCGCCGGAGTCATCCCGAATTTCACCATATAGAAGAATTGCTTTGCGTTGTCGCCATGCGGATAAACGCCCGCATCTGTACCGAACGCCATCTTCGCGCCGCCCTTTACCGCGCGCTCAAAATTCTCGCGTTGCAGCCGCCCAACCATTTTCTCTTTCTCGACGTTTTCTTTCGGCAGCCCGAACTCAATCGCCTTGCCCAGGATGTAATCGTCGTTGTAAATATCCATTACCAGGTAAACGCCATGCTCCTTGGCCAGGCGAATGCCTTCATCGTCAATCAAGCTTGCATGCTCGATTGAATCAATGCCGGCAAGTATCGCGTTCTTGATTCCCTGCGTGCCGTGCGCATGCGCTGCGATTTTGCGTCCTGCCATGTGCGCTTCATCAGCCGCGGCCTTCAGCTCTTCCGGAGTAAATTGCGGAGCGCCCGGACTGTCTCCCTTGGAAAGCACGCCGCCGGTGGCGAGTATCTTGATCACGTCCACGCCGTATTTCACCTGTGCGCGGACCACGTGGCGGATCTGGTCAACGCCATCGGCAATCTGGAAGTCGCGCTCTTGAGGGAACATGCTGACGCGCGTTTGCGGAGAAAAATTGTTCAGGTCGCCGTGTCCGCCGGTAATCGAAATGCCCGGCCCACTGGCCACGATGCGCGGCCCCGGAATCAACCCTTCATTGATTGAGTTGCGGAGGTCAACGGCCAGAAACGGCAGCGAGCCAACATCCCGAACGCTGGTAAAGCCCGCTTCCAGCGTTTTGCGCGCATTCACTGTGGCGGCAAAGGCGCTTTGGAACGGCGTGTTCTTAAAGTTATAGATTTCATCGTAGCGATCAGCCCGCGCACCAAGGTGCGTGTGGCAATCGATCAATCCGGGAAGCACGGTGGCGTGTGAAAGATCGATCACGGTCACGCCTGCAGGAATTGAAACCTCCGCGGCCGGCGACACTTTTTGAATGCGTTCGCCCACGACCACGATGACCATGTTCTCGCGCGTCTTGTCTCCCGTGCCGTCAAAGAGATGTCCTGCGCGAATGTAAACAGTCTTTGGCGTGGGTGTTGGCGCTGGTGTCTGCGCGAATGCAGGCAGAAATGCGACCGTCACTACAAAGATCACCAACACAAAGAAGAGAGAAAAACGTTTCATCAAAAGCTCCTGGAAAAAGTAACGGAGAGTATATAGGAAGAAGAGTGCCAAACTGCCCGCGTCAAGCGCGAAGCACAGCAACCACGTTCCAGAATCTAAAGCGGTTTGGAGCGTAGCGACAAAAATTGAAGCCACTAGCTTTTGGCAACCAACAGCACTCGAGAAAAATTCAGCCAGATCCGCCAGCGATCATACTCGCGGCTGTGAGACGTCGCCGTAACCACTGCGTCTTCCACACAATTCTTGCTGAAGATCACTTGCAGTTTCGACCCCAGGCCCACCATGGGCCCAATCAGCATTGTGGCATCGCGTTCACCCACAGGAAGAATCAGGTCGCGTTCCTGAAAAGGAAGGCCGTTGCTGGCAAGCCCGCGAAGGATCGCAATCGTCCCGCCTTCAGGGATTTGCAGCGCCTGCGTTTCTTGCGATGTTTCCGTCGCTTCAGGTTGTGCAACTCGCGCATGGTTTGCTCCGCTGATCGTCGCGGGGTTCATCACGGTAACTGCGGGAACGCCTAGCTCCCAGTCTTCCGGAGGAAAATAAATTCCCCAGAAATTTTCCGGGCGATACAGTTCAATCCCGTATTCGCGCTCGCCGGAATCCGCCCATACCACCTGCCCAACGCGCCATTTATAGGGCGCGAGCATGGCCACGCGCACTTCCATCTTGGGTTCCAGCGGGACTGCTGAACGGATTTTGGCGCCGTGCCGGTTCACAAGAATGGTTTCCGCGGCCCCACTTACGTGTGACCCGTCACTCTTCTGGCCGGAGACCGCCAAGGCTAGCGATACAAGAACACGAGAGCTTCTACGCCCCCGTTCTTGTGGAATGAGTTGCGCCATATGTCTCTTAAGACAAAGCTTAGATTTAAGGAAACTATAGAGCCCGCGGCCAGTTGCAGGCTATATTACCGGCATCTCTTACCTGCCGATACCAAAAAGGAACGCCTTATTGTCCCACGGTAATCTCGACTGTCAATACCTAAGGATGTTCAAAATCCCGCTCTCATGCGACATCCCATAGACTGCCAAATGCAGCAACAATCTTAAAAACAAGCACTTAGCGAGCTTTGCTCGATCCTGAAAGAATTTGCCGAGCCCATTGCTGGCTAACCGCTAAAGCACCGGCTCAATACTGCTCACATAAATGGTCTGGGTAGCTTTATCCAGCGCGCCTTTAATTCTCACTTTTTTGGCGGCCAGTTCAGCCGGCCTCTCCTGGTCACTCAGCTTGTAGATTTTCTTGGTCGATGGCACATAAAGCACATAGCCATATCTCCGTGCGCATCCCTTTACGCAGTTGGCTGCGGTATTCACCTTCGCCTTGGCCATTACCTCCTTGTGCGATCCCTTCACCGCGCACTGGCCATCTGTGATCACCCCAACAAATGTCTGGATGGGCTCTTTTGTCTGGGTCTTCTTTGGCTGATCTTGTGTCGAAGATGTGGCCTGAAAAGCACAGCAGCAAACTGATAATGCCATGCAGATAAACAACGCTGAAATTCGCTTCATCTATATCTCCATAAAAAACATCTTTAGAACCTTCTCCGTGCTTCCGTGTCTCAGTGGTAGGTTTGCTTCTCTGATCACGCGCGCTCACGGCGATGCTGGCGTTCGCGGCGATTCTCCCAGGTGCTCACTGAAAAATCGTACCATCTCCACCGTTGACTTAATGCGGTTGGGGACCTTGCGCCAGCCGTGGCCTTCGTCGGGAAACAGGATGTACTCCACCGGCACGCCGCGGGCTTTCAGTGTCTTCACAATCTGTTCCGCTTCAATTACCGGCACGTTGGTGTCATTCGCGCCGTGCTGCACCATTGTCGCAGCCTTGATGCGGTCAAGCTTGTAAATTGGTGACAGCTTGTCCAGCATCTCTTTTTGCGTATCAGGATCTCCATATTCAACCTTGGAAATCGCCGCCATCCATGGCTGCGTGTGCTGGAAAAACGTCATGAAGTTCACGATCCCGAACAGATCTACGCCTGCGGCAAACAGATCAGGGTATTCCGTAAGCCCGGCCATCGTCATGTAACCGCCATAAGAGCCGCCGGTGATACCAATGCGTTTAGCATCGGCCAGATGATTGTTTACCAGGTAATCAACGCAGGCCTTGATGTCTTTCACGCCGTTCACGCGAAGTTCGCCGTTATCCAGGTTCACAAACTTCTTGCCAAAGCCCGCCGATCCCCGCACGTTCGGCGCGAAGACGCCAATACCCTGCGTCAGCAATGCCTGATAGTCGCCACGAAACGGCGCCCGCTCCTGACCTTCCGGTCCGCCATGGAAGCTGATCACGTAGGGTCCGGGCCCATTCTGTTTTGTTGGTTTGTACAGCCACCCGCTCAGCTCCAGCCCATCAAATGACTTGAATGTCATCAGCTCCGGTCTCACCAGCGCTGCCAGGTCAATTCCAGCATGTGGACTGAACGTAAGCTGGCGGAACTGTTGTGTCTTCACATCCATGATCCAAATGTCTGTAGGCTGGGCAGCCCCGCCAATATTCATCGCCAGCTTTGAGCCCTCTTTTGAAAAAGAAAGTCCGCCCACCAACTCTCCGGGCAGTTGCCGCACAGGCGTGTTCTTGTTCTGTGCTATGTCGTAAAGTGAAAGCTCGTTTTTGCCCTTCACATTCCACAACAACGCGGCCATGGTGCCCTGCTCATTCAATCGCATACCGTCAAGTTCACCATCAGGACGCGATGCCAGAATCTCAATATCTCCAGGCGTACCGTCTGCGGCCAGTTTGATTCGCCCAAAGGCCATCAGGTCGCGATCTTTGTTCGTGGCGATGTAAGCCGCGCCGCCGTCCGGAGCTATCTCGCCGGAGAAGAGAGCCACGCCGTCATGTTTGGTAACGAGCGTGTCCTTGCCAGAGGCCAGATCGAGCAGATAAAGATTGTTGTCGCCACGGCTGCGCAGCCGGCTCAGCAGCGCGCGTTTACCGTCGCGTGAGATGCTTGAAATGTCTCCCACTCCCGGATTTTTTGCCACCAGCCTGGCGTTGCCGGTCGCCAGATCGATCATGAAGCTGTCGCGCGATGCGGGATCATCACGGCTGGAATCAATCGCAATCTGCTTGCCGTCTTCCGTCCACGCGTCCAGCGCGTTGTTGTCTTCTCCACCTTTGGTCAGCAGCCTCATGCCGGTTCCGTCCGGCTTGATTACGTGAACCTGGGTGTTCAGGCCGCCACCCGGGGCAATCGCAATGGCGATCCAGTCGCTCGCCGGAGACCACTCGGCTTCCACCACTGGATCATCGCCGCTGATGATCATTCTGGGATATCCGCCCTCCGCTGGCACTACCCACACCTGCGGCGTCCCGCTCATGTTGGAGATGAAGCTCACCCACTTTCCATCGGGTGAAAAGCTCGGCGAATTGGCGCTGCCCACACGCGCCATCCGCGCCACGGACGCGGCGAGGTCTTTTTTCTGATTCGCTTGCTGGTCGGTTTGACCGGCCATCGCCGCTCCAACGCAGCAGAACAGGAAAACAAAAGCTGATGTTCGTTTCAACATAGTTTCCTCGTCTGGCTCCTTTTCCGATCAGTGTTATCTGTGTCGATCAGTGGTGAGTTTTTGTTTCCGATCACCAGATCACCGGATCACGCGATCAGCCGATCTCTCTAGCTTGCTTTCCCTTCCCTGGCTGCGCGTGCCTGCGCCGCGTCATAGCTCTCGCCGTAAATTGACGGAACCTTTCCGCCCATGGGCCTCAGGTAGGTAGAAAGCTGTCCGCGATGGTGGATGGTGTGGTTCTGTGAGAGCTGCAGGAAACTGACCGCCGGCATCTGAAGCATGCCGCGAAAATCAATAGATTTGGCTAATTGCTCCCCGCTCAGGCCTTCAATCTGCTTCAAATTGGCCTTGAATGACTCATCAAACCACGCGGCAATCTTGGCGGAGTTGTTGATGGAATCCGGACGATTGTTAGGCGTGAAATCAAATTTCCCCGTGGATATGCCGCCCAGAAAGCGATGTTCCGCCGCAACAATATGCCATGCCAACTCCAGCGCGCTCTTGGCCACCGGCTCCGGACGATAATCGCCTTTATCTAGCGGTATGGCTTCAATCACCCGCTTGGTGGTTTCGTGTTCTGTCTTGATGAAGGGCAATGTGAGTGCGAGCAAAAATTTGGCTTGATCGGGAGTCATCTGTGCAGACATGGCTGGTAAATTCCTTTCCTTGGGGATGAAGGAACAATTCTATCAGCGGGACGATGTGCGCTTGAGTTCCGCTGCCTTTCGAGAAAAGCCGCGAAGGCGTTGGACACGCCCTGCCCAATCATCCCGACTTCCCCGTTGAAAATGCAATGCACGTTCGCATTCCACGGAGGCTTGGCACGGCAAGCCCTAAAGGTAGTGTCACTAATGGCAGTTCAGAAGGGTCGATCTACTTCCAGATTTTTTTGGGCTTGGAGTATCGGGGTTATAATTCGCCCGACATGCTCAAATCAGTGATCGCTGTACTCATAGGCTTGTGTGTATCTGCTTACAGCCAAGAAGCCAAAAAACAACCAAAGTTCTCTACTACAGAAGAGGTTGACTTGGTCCTATCCCAGTCAGAAAGAGCATTCGAGCAATATGATATGTCCATAAAGCTGGAGGCGGCTTTACCTTCTATGCACGATAGCAGAGGCGTAGAGAAAGACCGTCAAATTGTCGAATTGGGCAACAAGCTAATCAGTGGTCTTAAAAAGAATCCAAACGCCTTTCATGGGCTAGGCGGCTTTTTGCTGTTGGGAGCACTGGATGATGCTTCTCGTAACGCCGCTCTCTGTTCTGCTTCGGCATTCGCGGACATTAGCAGCGCTCTTTTGTCCGAGAAGGGCTTGGACAAGGCAAAGGTATATGAGCTGATGCAGATCGGCCAGTCTTGCCAGGATGTCTCAACGCAGCTTTACACGATCAGTGAAAACCTGCACGCCCTAATGATTCGTGAGCTAGAGGGTCAATCCATCATAAATGAGCAAGCATTGGATGCACTTAACCAATGTACAGCGGTGCTGAAAAAATACAAGCCGCCGAACAGCAAATAGCAATAGGTCGGGTGGCGTGGCCGTCCTTTTCGCTCAATGTTAGCGAAGGAGCTGGGCATTTCTGCGTCCGGCAAGGCATGGGATTACGTTTCTATAAGAAGAAGCCAGCGGCGGAGGCTCGACACATCTCCCAAACGTGTCGCGGATCATGCCAAGCACCGAATTCATCTTCGAAATGCCATTCTGCGGTGGTTCTGTTCCTGCATTGCCGCTCCGCTTACGCTGCGCGCAGGACTTCGGCAGAGAGGATAGATAAGTGCCGCGCCTACGGCGCTCACAATTCCCACATCCAAGCTACCCACGGCGTTGCCGCGGGCTAACCTGCGACGCGCCTACAGCGCTGGGATCGTCTTGGGACCAACTTTTTATTTGAAACCAGCTCTGATTTCTGCTTGAATAACCCGCCTGGGGGGCATCATGAAATCCTACAATCTCATAGGCTACTTGATTATTTTGCTCTACTTGTTGTCCTGTTTTTATTTCGCACCAGCTCATTTAGGCCCCTGGACTGGGGTATTGATCGGCGGAGCTTATTTCATCGTTTGCTGGTTTCTTGGCGGGTTATATCTGGCCGATGTGCTGCACTTAGGCATCGTTCATGGCGCGCTCGACTACAAGGTATGGTTCATCAAAACCGTCACCGTGGTGAACAACGTTTTCGGGCTCTATGTGGATCCCATCGGCTGGGTAAATCGCCATCGCTTGCACCATGAACACGCTGACCATCCCGGAGATCCCAACAAACTCTCAGGCGATGGTTTTTGGCAGACCCTCTACCGCTGCGTAATCCCGTACCCATATCAGAATCTGGCTGCCGACGAGATTTTAAAGTCGCGGACTTTTCGCGTCACTGCAAATCCTGTGTTTGCCCTGCTTGCCCAGGCCTTCAGTATCTTTCTCTTTTGGAAGCTGGTTGGAGACCTGAGGTTTGTGCTGGTGATGTGGGTTGGCATGCGGATTTTTGCGCTGTGGGTAAACATGATCCAGAACTATTGGACCCACACCCGAAGATTTGGCTATCGGCGCTATCACGATGAACAGGACAACGCCATGAACGTTGGCGAGTGGCTGCCGGTAACCGCAACCTTCAGCGCCTGCCTGCAGAACAACCACCACCACTATCCGGGTCTCTTGCGGCTCAGCCACGACAACGCTGAATACGACTTTGGATTTCTCACTGTCAAAGTGATGAAATCCCTTGGCCTGGTGAAGGCAACTAAAACGGGTGAAGAGTTACCCAAGGACGTTCCTCTAGGCGCACTGGATTTTTAGAAGGAAACTGACTCACTACCAATTTTCTAAGACGTCTTTTTTCTCGGGATAAATGGTTCAATCGTTTGCCCAAGAAAACCGGGCGCGATTTCCTCGCCGTCCAGGCCGTACTGCTGCGGCCATTCATCAGGGTAATAGTAAGTTCCAAAAAGCTTATCGATCCACGGAAAATGAATGGCAAAGTTCTTATCAATGCCCTCTTTTTGGGAAGTATGGTGCCAGTGATGATATCTGGGCATAACCAGAAATTTTTCCAGCCATATGGCATTCGGGCCGAAGTTGCAATGGGTCCAGGTAGCGTGCAGGGTGACAAAAATCAGATACGCAAAGATGATCGACTGTGAAAACCCAAGCATCATGGGAATAAGAATAAAGCCGCGTACCAGCGTGTCGTCCACAAAGTGGGAGCGTGAGCCGGCGATCCAATCCAGCGCTTTTGAAGAATGGTGAACGGCATGGAAGCGCCATAGAAAAGGCACCTTGTGCAATGCAAAATGAACACAATATTCCGAAATGTCAGCAACCACAACGGCCAGGAAAAATTGCACCAACCAGGGTACTCCAGCAATTAAGTGTTGAAGCGCGGGAACGCCCAGGTACTTAGTGGCCTGGGTGGCGGGCAACAAGACCAGGAAAGATAAAATTTGCAGCGGCAGATGCGTGGACATGAAATAAACCACGTCCAAAGTCCACTCCTTGCGGAATGTTCCCTGTTTTGGATACTGCGGCCACAGCCTTTCCAGGGGCACGTAGATGATTCCCATCAAAAGCATGTCAAGCAAAAACCAGTCCAGGCCAATTGCGGGCCCATCGTGCAAATTGGGGTTAATCTGTACGCTGGATCCGCCCCAGGCCGTTGCGGCAATGGCCAACAACGTTCCCGTCAATCCCAGAATCTTTTTCCTGCGTTTAATCGACGAAATGATTCCGAATAGAATGGCCGCCACTATCAGGCATTGGATCAGGATGCGCATCGTGTGCATTGGATAGAGTGGGCGCAGTTCCGGAGAGCTTAGTAACTGAGGAAAGTGCAGGCACAAAACTCCTCCGAATGAAAGAGACCCAAAAAACGCCGACAATATCCCGCTCCACCAACCGGTTCCAAAGCCGGTCGATTCGGCATCACCAAAGAATTTATTAATTTTCTGCTCGATCACGATGCCCCATAGTTTACGTTCTTCTCACTTATGCAGGCCAGTAGAAAGAGAAGTGATGCCATTACTGACGTTCAGCGGGCCGGGTGGCCCACGCTTTCACCCGGTGTTGGCAAAGCGTGGCGTGGCCCAAGATTTTGTTTCAGCCACTCCGCTACCTTCCGCAAAAATTCCGTATCAAACGGCGCATCCTGTTTCTTTCCCAGTGACTCGAAAAACGCTTTCTGTGAAGGCCAGAGGTCCAGCCCGTGTCCCATATCTTTGAATTCCTCATACGTCGCCCGATGCGGGTGAAAACTGTTGATCATTTCCGTCAAGTAGCGGCCTTCTTCAGCCGACGTTAATGCGTCCGAGGTTCCCCAGGTTACCAGAACGGGAACATCAACTTTCTTCCACTCCATCGCCAGATCCAGATCGGCAATCTGCTGCAGGTAACTGGCAGAGGCGCCGAAAGTTTGCACTGAGTCCTTGCAGTCCGGATCATTTTTGACCACCTGCTCCGGAGTCTGCTTTTCTATAAAAAAATGATATTGGCAGCGCGCCATTGTGCGGGCAGCTTTTTCCACTGCGTCGTAAGGGCGGCCCAGCAGCAGCAGTTGGCGGCGTGCGTTTTCCAGTTGATATTCGTACCAGCTCTTGCCGATGGTTTCAGAAGCGATAAATGCCCGGACCGGAAACTTTTCCGCCACCAGGACGCCCTCCAGCGGACCGATACTGTGAGCAAAAATGAAGATGTTGTCCCTATCAACAAAATCGTAGGTGGACAGCGCCTTCAATCCGGCAATGGAGCGGCTCGCGGCGAATTGAAGATCGGATTGCGCGCTGTCGCACGCCGGACCTTGACTCGATCCTTCTCCGTTTTTCTCCACCCACATAGTCACAAAGCCGCGCTGTGAGAGTCCGTAGCGGAACCGATTGAACGGCTCGTCGTGGTCCGGACTCGGCAGCGGATAGCATCCGAGGCCGGAGATTACCAGCACGGCCGGATAACGTCCCGGCCCCTTGGGTTTGGTGACACTGGCATGCAGGTTGATGCTGTCAAGCGTGACAGCTCGATCAAGAATTTCAATATCGGAAGGAACTTGAGCAAAAACAAATGTAGAGCAGGAGAGCAGAAGGAATAGCAATCGCCTCATGTATGAAGATTACACCGGATCAGGATTGCTTTCTCTCCGCTTACTCCGTTCCTCTGTGTTTCAAGGTGTTGGTCTTCAATTTTGGCAATTTCGGCGGGTGGCCCACGCTTTCGCCCGGTTTTGGCGAAGCGTAGGCCAAAAAGCCTTCCGTGAAGTCTAGCGGCGAGGCCGACTTGCGTGCCGAGCCGCCTGCATCAGGCGCAGATCACACCGACCACCTTCCAGAGTCTCAAGCGGTTTGGAGCGAAGCGACATTTGCTTTACGCGTGAAGTTTAGCGGCGAGGCCGACCTGCGTGCCGAGCCGCCTGCGTCAGGCGCAGATCACACCGACCACCTTCCAGACTCTCAAGCGGTTTGGAGCGAAGCGACATAAATTAAGCCCAATACGTCCTGTCCAGCGTCCTGTATTGGATTGCCTCAGCGATGTGCTTGCTCTCAATCTGCGGGCTGCCTTCCATATCGGCAATGGTCCGCGCGACCTTCAATATCCGGTCATGCGCCCTGGCGCTGAGCCCCTGCTGCTGCATGGCGCGTTCAAGCATGCGTTCGCTGTCCGTACCCAGATCGCAATAGGCACGGATCTGGCGTGAGGTCATTTGCGCGTTGGAATAATTGCGCTCGCCGGCGGCGGCAAAGCGATTGAGCTGGACCTCACGCGCCCGCACCACGCGCTCGCGAATCTGCGCGGAGCTTTCCGCCTTGTTGTCAGATCCGCGCAGTTCTTTGTAATTTACTGCCGGAACGTCAATGTGAATATCAATGCGGTCCATCAGCGGCCCGGAAATCTTGGAGACGTAACGCTGGATCATCGGCTGCGTACAGGGACAATCTCTCTGTCCCGAGCCATGGTAGCCGCAAGGGCACGGATTCATGGCCGCAGCCAGCATGAATCGCGCCGGAAAAGTCAGTGACATCGAAGCGCGCGCAATCGTCACGTTGCCGTCTTCCAGCGGCTGCCGCATTACTTCCAGCACGTTGCGCGGAAACTCCGGCAGTTCGTCCAGAAAAAGCACGCCATTATGCGAAAGCGAAACTTCGCCAGGACGAGGAATGATTCCGCCGCCGATTAGCCCAGCGTCGGAAATTGTATGGTGAGGCGACCGGAAGGGCCGCACGCTGACCAGCCCTGAAGCGGCATCCAGCACGCCGGCAACGCTGTGGATCTTGGTGGTCTCCAGCGCTTCTTCAAACGTGAGCGGCGGAAGAATGCTGGAGACGCGCTTGGCGAGCATGGTCTTGCCGGAACCCGGAGGCCCGATCATCAAAATGTTGTGCCCGCCGGCGCAGGCGATTTCCAGCGCGCGCTTGGCCGTAAACTGTCCACGTACTTCCTTGAAGTCCGGCGCGCCGAACTGGTCGGCCTCAACCAGCATTTGTGACGTATCTACCTGCAGCGGAGAGATTCCGTTTCCGGTGTTCAGCAGATTCACCACATCGATGAGCGACTTTACCGGATAAACATTCACGCCGCTCACCACCGCCGCTTCACGCGCATTTACTTCCGGCACAATCAGGTTGGCAATCTTCTTGGCGCGGGCGGCAATGGCAATCGGCAAAGCGCCGCGCACGCCGCGAATGCCGCCATCGAGTGATAGTTCGCCCACCATTACGTATTCGGTAAGCTCTTTCTTGATCAGGCCGCCGTACGCGCCCAGGATTCCCATCGCCATTGGCAGGTCAAAGCCTGAGCCTTCTTTCTTGATGTCCGCCGGCGCAAGGTTGATGGTGATCTTGGTGAGCGGCACTTCGTACCCGCAATTTCGTAGCGCGGCGGTGATTCGCTGCCGGCTCTCCTTCACCGCTGTGTCGGGCAGTCCTACGGTCTGGAAATTCTCTTTAGGATCGCGCGACGGGCTGACATCGACTTCAACTTCAATGATATTGGCGTCGATGCCATAAACTGCGGCACTCTGGGTCTTGAAGAGCATGCTTGCGGCTAATCTCCTGGGCTGGCAAAGCATTCTAGCAAGAGCCTGCCGAATTGCAGAATTTTGCAGCCAGAATCACACCAGAAGTACCGTGGGCGCTTGACCTCTGGGGTTACTCAAGTTCATGTTTCCATTGAATTTGACCACTTTTGAAAGTACCATCAAGCCATTCTCACCGGTGTTTTTTATGACGCGGTATCTTGAGCCTCGCGTTGACATCAGCCTCGACGTAAAAGTGTGGGGCATGGACCTCTACGGCAAACCGTTTGTGCAGCATGCTCGCACGGTCAATGCCAGCTCCGTGGGCGCGCGGCTCATCGGGATTGACTGCGTACGCGAAGGCGAAGTCATCTCCCTGCAGCATGAAAACCAAAAAGCGCGTTGCAAAGTAGTCTGGGTTGGACGTGACGCGGCCAAGTCAAGGCAGATCGGTATTCAGGTAGTTGAGCCCGACAAAAAACTCTTTGGAGCAAAACTGAAGTCGCCGGCCATACAGACAACGCAGTCTGCTTCCAGCTTTACTGGGTTTGCCGGCGCGCCCCCAGCACCGCAACAGGCAAGGAGACCTATGCCAGAACCCACAGGAACCAGAAGGGCCCAGCAGCGTTTCCACTGCACCGGCGGCATTGAGATGCGCCGCAATGAAGGTGCGCCTCCGGTCTTCGGCAATTTAAGTGACCTGAGCCTGACCGGCTGCTACGTTGAAACGGTATCAACGCTTCCCGTTGGCAGTGAAATTCTTTTTATGCTGCGCGTCCGTGAGAGCGTTGTGCGAGGCCGTGCCCAGGTCAAAACTTCACACCATGCCGTGGGGCTGGGTCTGGTGTTTACCCAGATCGGCAGAGAAGACCAGGCCAAGCTTGAATATATCTTGAGCGTGCTTTCCGGGTCGCTTGACTTGAGCACGGACGATCCACGAAAGCTCGCGCCTGAAGATCCGCTACCCACTTTTCGGCCCCCTTCCATCAATACTGTTCAACCAACTTCACGTGGAGGTTCCAGCAAAATGTCCAGCCAGATGTCTACTCAAGTTACCCGCACGATTGAAGAACTCAATCATCTGGAACAGGGACTTGTAATTGACAAAGTGGACCCACGCATCATCGCCCAGTTTCACGACGCGGTGGAACATCTCCGGCAGACCGCGTGGTCCGTGGTGCAGTGGGTGGACCTGAACTCCAAAGGCGGCGACCCTTTTGAAGTCCTGCCCCAGCTTGAGGCCGAACGCATGCACATGCTGCGCAAGCTGGCCCACAACGTCACAGCCGATCTGGACTCCGGCAGCGTCACGCGCTTCACAGAAGGCATTTCGAATATTTATGAAGAAGTGCAGGCGCTCTACCGCGGGCTAAGAAAAATTGTGATCGACGGGCCGGAAGACAAGTAAATCATCCCGAGCGTAGCGAGGGATCGCTACCACTACGACATCTCTTTTGAAACAAGGAAGCTGCAAACCAGCGCGTCCGAACCTTATTTCTGATTCGTGTTCCTTCGCGTTAATTCGTGGCCTGATTTTCTGCTTTTAGTATCTCGGCGCTATAGGGCTCCCTCACTGCGTTCGGGATTTCAGAAAGAGTTAAACTCTTTCCACCGCCATCGCCACTGAATTCCCGCCGCCCAGGCATAGCGCCGCGATCCCGCGCTTCCCGTTCCGGCGAATCAACTCATAGATCAGCGTCACCAGCACTCGCGTTCCGCTGGCGCCAATCGGATGTCCCAGCGCCACAGCGCCGCCATTCACGTTGACCCGCGCCGGATCGATACCCAGCTCTTTAATCACAGCCACAGACTGCACCGCGAACGCTTCATTGATCTCGTACAGATCGACGTCTTCAGGCTTCCATCCCGTCTTGGCCCAGATTTTCCGGATGCCATCCACCGGCGCCATCATCACCCATTCGGGAGCTGTGCCGCTCGTCGCTTGCGCCACCACACGAACCATGGGCTGCGCGCCCAGTTGCTTCGCCCGTGAAGCTGACGTCACCACCACACCCGCCGCACCGTCATTCATCGTGGACGCGTTGCCCGCCGTGACCGTGCCATCTTTCTTGAATACAGGCTTCAGGTTGCCCAACGCCGCTGCTGTCGTGTCCTCCCTCGGGCCTTCATCTTTATCAAACAGCACAGGCGCTTCACCTTTCTTCCTTGCCGGCAACTCCACTGGGACGATCTGGCTCTTGAAGCGGCATTCCTTCCAAGCCTGTACTGCCTTCTGGTGCGAACTCACGGCGTATTCGTCCTGCTGTTCGCGCGTGACGCCATATTTCTGCGCCACGTTCTCGCCCGTCATCCCCATGTGGTAGTTGTTGTAAATGTCCCACAGGCCGTCATTGACAACGGAATCGATGATCTGCGAATTTCCCAGCCTATACCCTTTGCGCGCCTGCGGCAGGAGATATGGTGCGTTCGTCATGGATTCCATGCCGCCCGCCACCACGATCTCAGCGTTCCCGGTCTGGATGGCCTGCGTCGCCAGCGCTACGGCTTTTAATCCTGAGCCGCAGACTTTGTTAATGGTCATTGCGCCCACGGTATTGGCCAGTCCGCCGCCTAGCGCCGCCTGCCGCGCGGGATTCTGTCCCAGGCCGGCAGCCACCACCAATCCCATAATGCATTCGTCCACCTGCGGCGGATCGACCTTGGCCCGCTTTACCGCCTCGCGCACAGCGATGGCGCCCAGCTGCGGAGCGGACAGCGGCTCCAGCGATCCTTGAAATTTTCCTATGGGCGTACGCACGCCGCTGATAATGACAACATCTTCCATAAATCTCTCCTTAGGAATCCCGACCCTTCATTATAAGATGAAGCGCAGCGCCCGCGCGCTTCCAAAACTATGACCCAGTTCATTGACCCGCAGCCCACGCAATCCACGACTGAAGCTCCGTCCTCTCTCACTGAACCGCTTGTCGCCCCGGTCGAGCCGCCAAAGCCTGCTCTCATTGCGCCTCTGTGGCATACCATAGTGATCACTGCGTTGATCCTGGGCAACTCATTTCTGGGATCGTCAAAGGTCGGCGCGGTCCACGGTTCGGGCTCGCGAGTTCTGCTTTATGGCGGGACGTTTGTCACGCAACTGATCCTGATCCTCTTCATTTGGTTTGGCATTCGCCTGCGCGGCGTGCGCATGCGTGACCTGATCGGCGGCCGCTGGAAGACCGTGGAAGCATTTTTGCTGGATGTGGCTCTGGCTGTCGGTTTTTGGTTTACGTCCATTCTGCTGCTTTTCGGGATTCGTATCGCTCTCGGTACTATCGATCTCCACAACTTGCAGAAATCGGTCGACGATACCGTACGCATTCTTGGGCCAATGGCTCCCCACACTTATCTTGAAGCAGGACTTTTTGTCGCATTGAGCGTCAGCGCAGGCCTGTTTGAAGAAATCATTTTCCGCGGATATCTGCAGCGGCAATTCGGCGCACTGGGCCGCAATGCGATCATTGGCATCGTGGCTTCGGGAATCCTTTTTGGTCTGGCGCACGGATACCAGGGCACGCGAATGATGATTGTGATCGGCATCTATGGAACTTTCTTCGGCATACTGGCGCATCTGCGGAAGAGCCTGCGTCCCGGAATGATGGCCCATGCCTTTCAGGATTCCATCGCCGGCATTGGTCTTTTCAAACTCGTTACGCGGCATTGATCTTCTTCGCGTGCATCGTTCATCGCCGACAAAACGGCCGCGTGGTCAAAAAAATAATTGGTTACCAAGGTACCCGCGAGACATCGCCCTTGGAGATTTTGTTTTGCCTGCTCTCTTCACCCGGAGAAGAAGATCTTTTTCAAACATGCACGAACCCGCATAGATCGAGGCTTTTTCTCATCACCACCCAAAGTTGTTTTGAAATCATGATCGCGTTGCACCGCCGAAACGAGTTTTCGGCGTTCTTGACCCGGCCGGAAATCAAAGATGACATCAATTTTTTTCTTGACTTCGATTTTCAACCACTCTATACATTCATCAATTGCGGTTTTTTACTTAGGACCGCACATCCATGAAAAATGGAAAGGGAGAATAGAAACATGGCAACCAAGAAAAAGGCAAAAAAGAAGAGCAAAAAGAAATAACAACTCTTCACATCAAACCTAAAGGGGACGCGCAAGCGTCCCCTTAGTTTTTGATTATCGTCCTAAAGCGAAGACAGAAGGGACAATGCGACCGAGGCGAGTCGAAGGATCCCGGTGCATTATCCCGCACCATACCGCTACAGGAATTCTCGCAAGAAAACTGGATCAGACAAACATCCGTTCGGAATGAGGCGTCAAGTCGCCGGCGCGTTCTCAATCCGACGCTTTGCTCGCCGACAATGCTTTGCTCCTTGCTGCCATGCCGTTCGAATTCTCTGGTTCTGTCGTTGCACTGAGTTCTGCTTTTTCAGGATCATCGAAATCCAGCGTCAGGTTTCTGGTCGTGGTCTCGATGGGGCTCAGTTCGGCAATCTCTTCGGTCACAGGCGCGCCCAGCTCGACAAACTTGCGTGCTGAAACCATCACGCGGCTCTCCAGCGACCCCACGGCTTTGTTGTAGGACTCAACGGCGCGATCCAAGCCCTTGCCCACATTGTCAATGTGCGCGCCGAGCATCCGCAGACGGTCATGCAGCTCTTTGCCCAGCGTGCTGATCTCGCGTGCGTTGCGGGCCAGCTTCTCCTGGTTCCAGCCGTAAGCAACCGCCTTGAGCAAAGCGATGAGCGTTGTGGGCGAGGCTGGAATCACTTTTTGTGACACGCCGCGCTCAATCAGCGCGGGGTCTTGTTCCAGCGCCGCGCTAAAAAATGTCTCGCCCGGCAAAAACATCACCACAAACTCCGGCGTGTGCTCAAACTGCTCCTGGTAGAGCTTGGAACTGAGCTGGAGCATATGAGTTCTGACCTGGTTGGCATGATCGGATAGCTTTTGCCGGCGGAAGTCATCGTCCGTCGCTTCCACGGCTTCCAGATACGCCAGCAGCGGCGTCTTGGCGTCCACCACAACGTTCTTTCCTCCGGGCAGCCGAACGACCAGATCGGGACGCAGCCGCCCTGTACTCGTAGTGACCGTTTCCTGCTCTACAAAATCGCAGTAGGGCAGCATGCCGGCAATTTCCACCACGCGTCTGAGCTGAATCTCACCCCAGCGTCCGCGCACCGTGGGACTGCGTAGCGCTTTGACCAGGTTGCCCGTTTCGGTCTGAAGCTTCTCCTGTGTCGAAATCAACGAGCGAACCTGCGTCGTCAGATCGCCGTAGGCCCGATCGCGAACGCTTTCCATCTGGCGGATCTGCTCGTCCACCCTCTTGAGCGATTCCCCAATCGGCGCGACGAGGTTCTCGACCGCCTGCTGCCGCAGCTCCAGGTCGCCCTTGGCTTCGCTCTGAAATTTCTCCAGTGTCGATTGCGCGAGATGAAGAAATGCCTGGTTATTGCTCTTGAGCGCTTCAGCGGAGAGTGCCTGAAAGCTGTCACGCAATTCCTGGGTCATCTGGTTCAGGATGGCCAATTTCTCGTCATTGGCCTTGCGCTCCAGCGCAATCGTGGTTTCCAGCTTTACTTTGGCGGCATTCAACTGCGTATTCAGGTCGGTAAACTTTTGTGCTTCCAAGCGCGTCTTCGCCAGCTCCTGCTGCAAGGCGGACAAACGCGCGTTCAAAACCGCCGCATTTGGACGCACCAGCAGCCACGCAATCGCGAATCCAAAGATGGCTCCCACTGCTATCAGCAGAACATTGGCCAAGCCGATCATGAGCTCACTCCGATGCTCCGAGAATTCCGACAATGCCAAAATCGACAAAAATCATCATTTTGAATTTCCCAATCTTCTCCGCGCCTCCGTGGTGAGGTTTGGCTTTTTGAAATCCCGATCATCCATTCAGTCCAGCCACTTTTTTCTCAGCGTCCACTTCAAGAGGTTTCACCGGCAAAAAGACCCGCTGCTCCGTCGCCGGACACAGATTTTGATAATCACACCAGCGGCAATGCGATCCCGGCTTGGGATCGAACTTGCCCAGCCGGATACCCTCCGCCGCCTCTTCTATCTTGTCGCGCGCCGAATCCAATTGTTTCGTTGTCCGGCTGGAAACCGCCAGACTGTTGTCCTGCACGTTCACCAACACCAGTTCCCGCGGCAACAAATCCATCTGCGCCACCGCCATGGCGTAAATCGATAGCTGCAAGCTCTCATCGGCGAACTTGCGTTCTTTCGGCGCTCCGGTCTTGTAATCGATCACCCGCACTACGCCTTCTTCAAGCAGGTCAATGCGGTCAATGCGTCCCTTGATCTCCCTTTCACCCAGCTTGAAGCTGAACTTGTGCTCCGTGGCAATCACGTTTGCCGATCCTCTGGGACTGGCCAGCAGCAGCGTGCGCAGCTGGTCTATTCCGCGCTCTTCATATATCTTCCGCTGGATCGGATCGTCAATGTAGCCCTTGCCGAATTCAACCTTGAACGCCTTAATCGCGTCTTCAACACTGAGCTCTTTGACGTGCGCCGCTGGATCGTAATAATTCTTCAGCACCGTGTGGATGGCAAAGCCATACTGCATGGCCGCCGCAGCGTCGCCGGGAATTTTCCAGTCGCGCTCCAGCTTGAACTTCATGGGGCAGGTCGCATAGCTCTGCACAGCGTTCGCGCTGAGTGCGATATCCGGCGCGAAAGCCGGCGGCAACAGCATCCAGCGTCCCAGGGGCGAAGGATCCAGCGGCAACGTGGCTGGCATTGCGCCATTGCTAGTGCGCGTGGTCAGCGCGGCAGTCAGCCTCCTGTCGCCTATCAATGGACGCAAAAATCCTGGAGGCGTTGGATCCTTCTTGCCCTTTCCCGGACGCGACCCAATGCTCAGCCGGTCGCGCGCCCGCGTGATGGCAACATAAAAGAGCCTGCGCTCTTCCTGGTCATGCACCAGCTTGCCTTCACCCACGGCAATAGAGCTGCGCAACGCCGGAGGAAACTCAAACAGCCCTTCCTTGAAATATGTAGGGAATGCCCCCGAAGTGACTCGGAGAAGCCAAACATGCGAAAACTCCAGCCCTTTGGCGGCGTGCACGCTCATCAACTGCACCGCGCCAGGATTGCGGCGCTCCAGCTCCGCCATCTGCTCTTCCGTGAACAACGGAATAATTCCCCGGCCCTTCTGGTAGTAATCCAGATATTGCAGGAACTCCGGCAGCGCCGAGTTCTTGACGAACGCCTTTTTCTCCCACGCCGCGGCAAAGCGCAGGATCGCCTGAACGACCGCATCCTGTTCCGGCAATCCAAACTGCCGGACAAGATAGGCCAGCGCGCCCTTCGCGCTTAGCTCCTGCTCTCGGATAAACGCGCGCGCTTCCTTAATCGCCTCCAGCACCGGCGCTGCCGACTCCAGCGTGTGTAGCACCGCTTTAAAACCTTTCTGTCCGGCGACTGCGCTCAGTTTCTTTCGCAACTCATCGGCAGCAACTTTGAACTTTGGCAGTGCGCACACACGGAACAGGCTGTCCGCATCATTGTCATTCCCCACGGCCCCCGCCAGGGCCAGCACGTCACGCGCCATGGCCGTTTCCAGCACGTTGAGACCGATCACGATAAACGGAATATCGCGCGCCGCCAGCTCCGCCATTAAATCTTCCCGCTGCATATGCTGGCGGTACAGCACCGCCATAGAGCAGTCGCCCGGCCTGCGATTCCGTCGCAGTTGCTCAATCTCCTCACCAATGAGCGCGGCCTCGCCCTCATGGCAGTCCGTAAGAACGACCTCAACCGGCTCGTCGAATGCGAACCGGCCTTCCTGCTGGTCACGGCGGTCTCGTCCTGACTCAAGCTGCGCACGCTGAAACTTCACCCGTTCGCCCAGTGATTGCACCGGCGGGTTCTCATTGATGGCAGAAAAAGCCACGCGCAAAATATTTCCGCGCGACCGCTGGTTCTCATCCAGCACTACGCCTTCAGTCAGGGGAAAACGCTTTTGAAATTCTTCAAACGCCGCACTCGAAGCTCCACGGAAGCGATAGATGGCCTGGTCCGGATCGCCTACAGCAAAAATGTTCTGCTCTTCGCCCGCAAGAAGCTGCGCCAGAATGATGTTGCTGGAATTACAGTCCTGAAACTCATCGATCAGAATGAACCGTGCCTTGCGACGTTCGCGCTCCAGCAATGCGGGGTTGGATTCCAACAGCTGCACAGCATTGCGAATCATCATGCCGAACGTGCCTAGATTGTCGCGCTCCAGGAGCCGCATGGAGTTCATATAAACACGCGCAATCTCCTGCCAGCGCTCAACAATTTCCTGCTCACCTACATTTTCCACGTCTTTCGAGCGGCAGTTGCGCGGCAGGTCGCTTCCGGGACGCAAACCATTGACGTATTGCTGGAACTGGTCAGGCCCCACCAACTCTTCATGGCAGCGATCAAAGAAATTTTTCAGGTCTTCAAGAAACTGGCCCAGATCGGCGGGCTTGATGAAACGCTTCAGCCCCAACTGGTCGATGCGCTGCCGCAAGAACACGTAAACGTCTTCAGGCAGCAACAAGTTGAAATCCTTCCCTGCTCGCTTGAGCACGCCAAGACAATAAGCATGGAACGTTCCCGCAAAAATGGATGTCTTGCGGCGCAGCCGCTTTTCCACGCGGGCTTTCAATTCATCGGCAGCATTGTCAGTAAATGTGATGGCCAGAATCTCTTCCGGCTTGGCGTGGCCCTGCTCAATCAGCCAGGCAATGCGCTCCACCAGCACCGTGGTCTTGCCCGTGCCCGCACCAGCGAGCACCAGCATGGGGCCAACAGTATGCTCGATGGCCTGTCTCTGCTTCGAATTAGGAGTAAAAGTCGTCACCGTAAAGCGAGTTGCTTCTATTATGCGAATCCAAGGCGAAGCCAGCAATGGCTAAATTCACTTAGGCTGAGGAAAAGTGGGTTTCTATTATGGATCATTTCTGAAGGCAGGCTCTGGATCGGACCAAAACGAAGTAAAACTAAGCGGGTTCCAGCTCCGCCATCGCTACTGCCACTGCAGCGATTGCGGCGGTCTCCGCGCGCAGGATCGTGTGTCCCAACGATGCAGGCTTCCATCCCGCTGCATTAAAAAGCTCTAACTCCGTCTCCGCCCATCCGCCTTCCGGCCCAAACGCCAAAGCCAACGGAGGCTTGCAACCGGCAAGAACATTTTTGAGTGAAACATGCTCTTCCACTTCTGAAAGCACGATCCGGCTTCCCTGCTCTTGCGCAATCGCTTTCTTCAGCGCCATAGGCTCGGCGATCTCCGGCGGCGCAATCCGTCGCGCCTGCTGTGACGCTTCGCGGGCAATCTTGCGCCAGCGCTCCACGCGCTTGGAGGCCGCTTTGGCCAGATGCTCTTCTGTCCGCTGAGCGACCATAGGAACAACGTGGCTGACGCCCAGCTCAGTCAGTTTTTCCAGCGCCCACTCCATGTGATCGAATTTAAAAATGGAAAGATAGACCGTGACTTGCGGCAACGCGGCGCTTTCAACTTCCGCGCCTAGCTCAAACTCAACTTGGTCGTGCGAAGCAAAGGCCACTTTCGCGGAACGGAGCACGCCATCGGCTGCAACATCGAACTCCTGGCCCACTTTTACGCGGAGAACGCGAAAGAGATGGTTGGCGTTGGGGCCCAGCAGAAAAGCGCGGTCGCCTTCTACTCGGTCGGCAATCCAGCGCCTGCGGGTCATACTTTTTTTAGCATCACGTAAGAGCCCGCAGCCAGCCCCAGATAGAGGATTCCCATCAGGCGGCTCTGGAAGACCAACGCTTCCAGCGTGGGAAACTGCGCCTGGAAATAAGCTTCAGCAGCGCTGAGGATCGAGAACACTGTGCCGATGACAATCCAGCTCTGGTGTCCCCAGGGAAGAAAGTAGATTCCGCCAAAGACCACACCAACGGCCAGAAAGAGTAGGCTGCGCATCTTGGCTTTGGAAATTGCATTTGCGGCCTTGAAGCGTTCCAGTTGCAACTCGGCAAAGCGGCGCGGCAGCAGCAGACGGATCAAGCCGGCTAGGCCTGCCACTACCACCACGAACCAAATGTAGTATTTACCCAAAGATGTCTTTCACCTTTTCAAACAGGCTGCGCGGCTCCGGCTTGTTGTCGATATTGAACGTATCGCCCAGTTCGGCCATCAACTCGCGCTGGCGTTTGGTGAGCTTGCGGGGCGTTTCCACCCGGACTTTAACGTACATGTCACCCTTGCCGGAACTCTGCAGCGCCGGAACACCTTTACCACGAACGCGGAACGTCGTCCCCGATTGCGTTCCTTCCTGGATCTTCAGCTTGTGCTCGCCGCCATCCAGAGTTGGGATGACAATTTCCGCTCCCATGGCCGCCTGGCTGAATGAAATTGGTATGGAACAATGCAAGTCCTTGCCTTCACGCTCAAAGAACGGATGCGGCTTTACCTCAAGCACCACATAGAGATCGCCCGCCGGGCCGCCATTGGGGCCAACATCGCCCTGTTCCTGGTAGCGAATGCGAGTGCCATCTTCCACGCCTGCCGGTACGCTCACGTCGATCGCATGTTCCTTCATCACGCGGCTTTCACCCTTGCACTTGCCGCAGGGATCGGTTATTACGCGCCCGTGTCCATGGCAGGTTGGGCATGGCCGAGCAATGCTGAACATAGCTTGCTGATAGCGCACCTGGCCGCGGCCAGCGCATGTTTGGCAGGTGGTTGGCCCCTTCGATCCTGCTGAGCCGGTGCCTTTGCATTGCTCACAAGCTTCATAGCGGCGAACCTTCGCCTGGGTCTTCTTGCCGAAAGCAGCTTCCTCAAACGTCAGCGTGATATCTGCACGCGCATCGCCGCCGCGCTGCACACGGGTGCGACCGCCGCGGCCGCCGCCCACATTCACGCCAAAGAAATCGCTGAATATGTCGCCGAAAATGTCGCTTACGTCGGCGAAGTTGGAACCGTCAAACCCGCCAAAACCGCCGCCATTCACAGCCGCATGGCCATACTGGTCATAGCGGGCGCGCTTATCCGCATCCATCAGCACGCTGTAGGCTTCAGAGCATTCCTTGAATTTTTCTTCCGCCTCAGCGTTCCCCGGATTGCGGTCCGGATGCCACTGCATGGCCAGCTTGCGGTATGAGCTTTTGATCTCCTGCTCAGTGGCCGTGCGGCTCACGCTCAGTATTTCGTAATAATCGCGTTTTGCTTGCGTCGCCAAAAAATTACCTCAATGTTGATACAGAAAGGGAGTCAAACAGGGACCGAATCCCCGACATAATGATTCAGGAAATTACCACAAAGACTCTTAGTGCTTACCAATCAACGGATCACCCGATCCGCGATCAACCGGTTTTCTTCGCCACCCTTACCATCGCCGGACGCAGCAACCGTCCCTTGATTCGATAGCCCGGCTGCAACTCTTCCAACACATGATGATCTGGCGCGTCATTGGTTTCAACCATCTCAATGGCCTCATGCACCCGAGGATCAAACGGCTCGCCCTGGGCCGGAACGCGCTCGATATTCAATTTTTGCAGCACGTCCTGAAGCTGCTTGAAGATCAACTCCACTCCCTTGCGCAGATCTTCCGGCTTGGCGGCAGCGTTTTTGAGCGCCAGCGTAAAGCTATCGACCACCGGCAGCAGCACGCGGGCAGCATCGGACACAGCGTAATCGCGGTATTCGGCATTTTCTTTTGCCGCACGCTTGCGATAATTATCAAACTCAGCCTGCAATCGCGCCAGCCGTTCAAACAGATCATTGCGCTCCGCGCGCAGCTTC
Source organism: Terriglobia bacterium (assembly GCA_020072645.1). NCBI lineage: Bacteria > Pseudomonadati > Acidobacteriota > Terriglobia > Terriglobia bacterium. Next base: position 758,375 of record JAIQGK010000003.1, on the reverse strand, counting down.
TCCAACTCGCCGCCGGCGGTCGCGACGGAACCCTGAGGATTGCCGCCGGAAATGCCTTTTTCCTCGAACCCGTCCGTAGGCTCAGCCGCAGGAAGTTCTTTTTCCAAAGTCTGATTTTGTTCGTCTTGCAACTGCGTATCTTTCACTTGTTCTTCTTTCAACCGGTCTTCCAGGCTGACATCAGCCTGGCCGTTGCCCTTGCTCATTACTGCACCTGGTCTTTTGATTGGAATTTTCACGTGTTCTCATTCAGCAGCTTGTCAAAAAGCTGAGCGATGTAAGAAACCGCCGTGATGGTATGTTGATAATCCATGCGGGTTGGACCTATGACGGCCAGCGATCCGCGCATCTCTTCGCCTACACGGGCAGGCGCGCCGATCAGAACAAAGTTGCGCATCTCCGGCACCGCTTCTTCCAGGCCGATCACCACGCGCACGGCCTCCTGGCGCGTATCCAGATAGGCGGAAAGCAGATCTGCCACGCGTTCTTTCTCTTCCAGTGTCTTAACCAGATCACGCAGCCGAAGGCGGTCCTGGTCATTACCCACAAGGTTCGCTACACCCTCTACAAAGATGTTCTTGGCCGGCTCTTCGGCTGCCAGCGCTCCGCTTTTATCCAGTTCGTCCAGGCTCTTCATCAGCCGGTCATACTCGGATCGTTCATGGTCAATCCGGCGGCGCAGCTCCGCTTTTACGTTGCTGATGATCCAGCCGCGGAAATTCTCATTGATGTAATTGGCCGCTGTGTTCAGGTCACTCTGGTCCAGATCGCGCTCCAGCCGCATCATGCGGTCATGCACCACGCCTGACTTGGTGACGACGACGGCCAGCACGCGATTGTTGCCCTGACGCGAGAAATAAACATGCTCCAGCGCGTTCTTTGGCCCGGCGTTCCCGATTGCGACTCCAACTCCACTCGACACCAGCGATAAAACGTGCGATGTCCGTTCCAGAAACTCCTGCACGTCCACCGTACCCTGTAACGTGTCTGAAATCAGCGTCTGGTCAGCCGCGGAGATCGTCGCCTTGCCGGAAATCTGGTCCACGTAATACCTGTAAGCCTGCGATGTCGGCACGCGTCCTGCCGAAGTGTGTGGCTGCTCCAGGAATCCGCTGTCAGCCAAGTCTGCCATTACGTTGCGGATCGTCGCGGGACTGAGGCCATCTTTATTGTGGCGTGAAAGCGTGCGCGATCCTACCGGCTCACCCGTGGAGATATACGTCTCCACGATAGCGGTGAGAATTTCCCGCTCACGAGGGCCGATTTGTCCTGGGTTTGGCATACCACTGGCTTGCTAAGGGTTTTATTTACAATAACTTGACAGAAATTTTGTGAACTCCTGCTAGTTAGATTTTAAGGATATTAGTGGACTATTGTCAAGGTAGCAGTTCGACAGGTAGAGTGCTAAGAAGCGGCTCTTGGCCATTGGCTTTTGGCTCTTAGCTTGAACCTTTGCCAGTCAACACTTTGCGCCCGCATCACGAGCAAAGCAAACCCCACAGGTCATCGACCACTTCATGCGGTTTGGAGCGAAGCGACTAAATCAAAGAACTACGAGACAAAGCCAAAGGCCAAGAGCTAACAGCCAAGAGCCAGGCGGCTTCGCCGCCTACTGCACCTGAATCACATCCCCTGGCGCGGCGCTGCTCTTGACCTCAGCCAGGCGCATCAGCACCCGTTTGGCGAAATCGTAGAGAGACTTGGCGTGAGGATCATTCTCCCCTGCCAGTGCCGGAGGCTGGCCCGCGTCGCCGCCTTTGCGGATCTCAGGATCAAGCTCAATCGATCCCAGAAATGGCACGCCGAACTCCTTCGCCGTCCGCTCCACGCCTCCCTTGGAGAAGATATCGATTTCCTGATGGCAATGCGGGCAGAGGAAGTGGCTCATGTTCTCCACCAGCCCGAGTACGTCGACCCGCGCGGTGCGGAACATCTCAATAGCCTTGCGTCCGTCCTGCAGCGACACATCCGACGGCGTCGATACCACCACGGCGCCGCTGAGCGGAACCGTCTGGAACAGCGAGATCACCACGTCGCCGGTGCCAGGAGGCAGGTCCACCACTAGGTAATCCAACTCGCCCCACACCACCTGCTGCAGAAACTGCCTGATGATCTGGTGCAACATGGGGCCGCGCCATACGATTGGCTTGTCGCCGGGATTCAGAAATCCCACGGAGATGATCTTGACCCCATAATTCTGCAGAGGCTCGATCAGGTTCTCATTCAGCACGCGCGGCTGCTGGCTGGTATGCATCATCAGCGGCACGTTGGGACCGTAAACGTCGGCGTCCAGCAAGCCGGTCTTATAGCCCATTTTGGCCAGTGCCACGGCCAGATTTACGGCGATGGTGGTCTTCCCCACGCCGCCCTTGCCTGATCCGACTGCGATGATGTTGCTGACTCCCGGCAGCGGGAATGGTCCCTGCTGCTGGGCTCCGTGCTGATGTCCGTGAGCCATAGGTATCTCTTGATTATACGGGAACGGCGACAGATGAGTTTTATAGGCGCGAATTGCCTAGTTCCAACCTGAACAGCCGCTACAACGAGCAGAAGACCACCATCATCACCACCAATTTTCCTGATGTGCCCTCCACGCGGATGACCAGGGATGACACGGATTACAAATTCAAAATGGTTCTATTGAACTTTTTTGATCCGTGTAAATCAGTGTCATCAGTGTTATCTGTGGTGAGGTTTGGGTTTTTTGTGCAAAGCCAGAACGAATGCCTGTTGCGGACTAGCTCTTCACTGCATTCTTCCGGCCCAGTTCCCATTTCCTTAGCTCTCTACGCCGGCCCGCATCTTCATAGCGTCTTTTTTCTTCGGCCGTTTCCGGCGCTACCTCGGGCACGGATTTGTGTTTGCCGTGTGCATCCACGGCAACGAATGTCAGATACGCTGACGCTACATGCTGCGTGGTCCCGGCAATATAGTTTTCCACCCAGCACTTTACGCCGATCTCCATGGACGTATTGAATGCGCGGTTGACTGAAGATTTCAAAATCAGCAAATCGCCGATGTGCACTGGCCGTCGAAAATCAATGTGGTCTATGGATGCCGTAACCACGTGACTGTGCGAGTGCCTGTGCGCCGCCAGCGCTCCCGCAATGTCAATGAAGTGCATGAGCCTTCCGCCAAGCAGGTTGCCCAGCGGATTGGCGTCGTTCGGCAGAACCACTTCCGCCATCTGAGATTGTGATTCACTTACGGCCCGCGGCGGCACGATATGAATTGGTGTGTCGTGGCCATCATTCGAATGCATATTGCCATTTTCGCATGAAGGCTTTAGCTATCGCGCCATGGCGGAGATTTGTTCTCTGACGAGAGAATAGAAAGCAACCAGCAAGCCATTATCCCTGACGACCGCCGCGCATCAGCTATTGCTTTGACGTCCGTGGCCGCCGCTCCAGATAAACCTCTACAAAGCATTCGGCCTGGCGTTGCAGGCAGGGGTCGCGCATGGGCGCCAGCCAGCGCTGCGACTGGCAATCATATTCAAGCCGCCCATACTCTACCGGCTGGTGAAAGCGCTCGCTTACAAAGTGCAGAATGATCCGCGATTCTTCGTCGCGTGCCACGGCAAACCGGACATTATCGGCACAACGATTGGCGGGCAGGTGAGGACAGCCGCTGGCATAGCCCATGTTGCAGAACTCGCGCAGTTCAACTTTTGAAGGAGTAAATTCCTCAACTCCGGCGCGACAGGTTCCCGCAAATCCAGCGCCTAAGGGCAACCGGGCAGGAAAAGGCCAGCCTATGGATATTCTTTCGGTCGGAAAAAAAAAGGGACAAGCCACAACAGCCCAATCCTAACCGCATACACTCCACGAGTAAAGAAAAACCTGAGCAGTTTCTCTGTGCACAGAGCTCGGTGCAACTGCCTGTTCAACCGTATGATTCATCAGAATATGTTAGATTTCTTCAATGACTGAGCCAAGCCGCCTGCAAATGCTTGCACAATTTCTGGAACAGAATCCCGGCGACGCTTTTGCTCGCTATGGCCTGGCCATGGAATATTCCAAAGCCGGGCAGACGGAACAGGCGCTCGCCGAGTTCACAAAGCTCCTGGAACTCCATCCTGACTATACGAACGGCTATTTCATGGCTGCGCAAGCCCTGGAGCGTAACGGCCGCACCGCTGAAGCTAAGAAAATGCTGGAAAGCGGCGTGGAAGCCGCAAAGCGCACCGGGAACAAACATGCTTTATCAGAGATGGCGGGGATGTTGGAAGAGCTGAATTGATCCTCTGAAATCCCGAGCAGAGTGAGGGATCGCTATCGATGAATATGAGCTTCGTCGCAAGTTGACGCGAATAATTCAGAAGTTTGAAGCCGATTCGTGTTAATTCGCGGCCACAAATTCTTAGCTCAGCGTTGCCCTCGTGACATTCGGGATTCAAGAACTATCGTTCCGACCGCTTCAACCATTCTTGGATTCCTACCCAGGTAAAGACGATCAGATATGGCGCTCCACCATATCAAGCGTGATTGGCAGCCACCACGCTTTGTTCAACCAAGGCAATGGGCTTATCAAACAACCTGCTGCGCCCAGGCATGCACCCACAATAGAGATTGTTGCTGCTGGGTTCTTGCGCCTCATCCACGAGCAAACCGTAATCTTATTGAAGACCATCACGCCCGCTGCCAGGGCAAACAGCAGGCACGCGATCAACCAGCGCAAATGCAATCCCATCTCACACAGAGAACGCGCAAACTCGGATTTCTTGTTCTGTAAATTGGCGAAACGTGACTCGCTCGCCTTTGAGGGATGTTGAAAGAACTGAAAGCTGGCTATTCGCGAATCGATAAGCAGGTTTGGCTAGCTGCTAATTGCCAACTGCTAATTGCTTTTCTTCGCCGCTTCCGCCATTACCTGTGAAGTGGGTTTCAATCTTTTGCGGATCATCCGCTCCACCGCGCCCGGCGACGTTTGATACAGCTTAATGAACCATTTGTAGAACTTCGGCACAATCACTTCTCTCTTGCGCTTGAGCAGGCCCTGCAAGGTGGCCTCCGCTACCACATCGGGCGTAACGGCATATTTCACTGACGATCCCACACGCTCAGAGTGCTTGCCCTTGGTCATGTTCTTTACAAAGTTGGTGGCAATATAGCCTGGGCTAACCGTGAGTACGTTGATGTTGTGCCGCAGCAGTTCCATGCGTCCGGCTTTACCGATGGCGTTCATGGCGTGCTTGGTGGCAGCATAACCGGACATATACGGCGTGGCGATATGACCGGACACCGACGAAATATTCACAATGTCGCCACCGCCCTGCTGCCGCATGAGCGGAATCACGGCCTGCATGCACTCAACCGCGCCAAACAGGTTGGTATCAAACATCCGCCGGAACTCCGCCATGTCCATGTCGGCCACAGCGTCATTCAATCCAAAGCCGGCATTGTTCACAAAAATATCGATGCGCCCGAACTTTGCGACTGCGGCTTTCACCAACGCGTCCACCTGATCGCGCTTGCTCACGTCACACGCGATACTCAGCGTATTCGCGCCGCCAATGCGCTGCTCCGCCGCCTTAGTCCGCGCCAGATCACGCGAACTCAGCACCACCTTGGCGCCCTCCTGCAGGAACAACTTTGCAATCGCCTCACCAATCCCCATGGAAGCGCCAGTGATAACAGCTACTTTGCCTTCAAGTTTCATGCCAGCTTTGTAGTTTGTAAAAAGCTTTAAGTCAAGCGTTCAGCACTCAGCCCCCGAGAGCATAGTAGTCCCAACAGAAACCAAACCTTTGAAACGCAGAGGAACAGAGGAACCGGAGGGCATTAGAACCAAAAGTTTTATTTTCCTTGGTTCCTCCGCTTCCTCCTTTCCTCCGTGTTTCAAGGTTTTCGCGGCGAAGTCGAAAATATTTCAGGGCTGAATGCTGAGTACTGACTGCTGAATGCTGACTTGCCGACTGTGCTATAGAATGAACTTCGTGCCTCTGCTTCCGCTGTTTCCGCTTGAGATCGTTATCTTTCCCGGCGCGCCGCTGCCGCTGCATATCTTTGAGCCTCGCTACAAAGAGATGATCGGCGAATGCCTGTCAGAGAAACGTCCGTTTGGCATGGTGCGGGCGAAGGAAAACGCGCTTTCAGCCATCGGCTGCTCCGCCAGGATTATCAACGTAATCAAGAAATATGAAGACGGCCGCATGGACATCTCCGCTGAAGGCGCACAGCGCTTTGAGATCATCCAAGTAAACCAGGAGCGCACTTTCCTTCAGGCTGAAGTCGCTTTTTTTGACGATGAGCCTTCAATCGTAAGCAAGACCGCCGCGGACACTGTTATCCAGTTGCACGAGCAGCTTTTTGCCGTGATGGGCCAGACAATTGAGGTTGAGCGGGATGCAGCCTATCTCTCTTTCCGTCTGGCGCAGGATTTGCCGGTGGACCTGGACTTTAAGCAGACCCTGCTGGAAATGAAATCCGAATCCGAACGGATAGAGATACTCACGGAGTACTACCAGGCAACAATTCCCAAAATAGAAAACAGCCTGCGCGTGCGCCAGCGGGCCAGCGGCAATGGGCATGTGCATTAGCATTTAACGTTTTCCGCACCGCGGCCACCTTCTGAGCATTGATCTGGAACTCTCAGCGTATAATTATTTCAGAGGCCCTTCATGAATCTTCCCCCTACTCTGGGCGAGCTCAGGAAAAGTTCTTTCTCTGAGCAGCGGTTGCGCACGCGCAAGGTAAAAGATGAACTCCGCGAAAATCTGATTGCACGCCTGCGCAGCGGCGAAACTATTTTTCCCGGCATCATTGGCTATGAAGACACGGTCGTTCCCCAATTGGTGAACGCCGTTCTTTCCCGGCACAACTTTATTCTGCTCGGCCTGCGCGGACAGGCCAAGAGCCGCATCCTGCGCGCTTTGACCACATTGCTTGATCCCCAGCTGCCCTACGTTGCCGGCTGTGAGATCCGCGACAATCCTTACGAACCCATCTGCAAGCGCTGCCGCGAGCTGATTGCCCGCGAAGGCGACAAGACTCCCATCGCGTACCTGACGCCCGATGATCGCTACGTTGAAAAGCTGGCCACGCCGGATGTGACCATCGCTGACCTGATTGGCGATGTTGATCCCATCAAAGCCGCGCGCGGCGGGCACGATCTCTCCAGCGAGATGACCGTGCATTACGGCCTGCTGCCGCGAGCCAATCGCGGACTGTTTGCCATCAATGAACTGCCCGACCTGGCGGGAAAAATTCAGGTCGGCATGTTCAACATCATGCAAGAGGGCGATGTGCAGATTAAAGGCTATCCTTTGCGACTGCCTCTCGACGTGGCGCTGGTCTTCACCGCGAACCCTGAGGACTATACGGCGCGCGGCAAGATCGTTACGCCGCTCAAAGATCGCATCGGCTCGGAGATTCGCACGCATTATCCCGGAACGCTGGAAGAAGGCATCAGCATCACCGAGCAGGAAGCATGGCTGCATCGCGACGGGCTTGAGCTGCACGTGCCAAAGTATGTGCGTGAAGTGGTGGAGCGTGTAGCGTTCCTGGCGCGTGAAGACAAGAAAATCGACAAGCGCTCCGGAGTAAGCCAGCGTTTGCCTATCAGCGTTCTTGAAAACGTAATCTCCAACGCTGAACGGCGCGCCGTGCGCAGCGGGGAAAAGACAATCGTGCCGCGCATTGGCGACGTCTACGCCGCGCTGCCTTCGATTACCGGCAAGCTCGAACTGGAATATGAAGGCGAGATGCGCGGGGCTGACACTGTGGCGCGTGAGCTGATTCGCACCGCTGTCGCCAAGACCTACGACACATATTTCAAAGACTTGAACATGCAGCAGGTGGTGCAGTGGTTTGAGCTCGGCGGCGAGATCAAACTTTCTGACACGGCCAGCGCACATGAAGTTCTGGAAGGCTTGAAGAACATTCAGGGCCTCACGGACAAGCTCGCGCCTGTCGGCATCAAGTCAAAAGACAGGCCTGAGGTACTGGTGTCCGCGGCGGAGTTTGTGCTGGAAGGATTGCACGCGCACCGCAGAATTGGACGATCAGAGGAGCGCGTCTTTGCCGCAGAAAAACAGCCGAAGAGACACGAGCGACCGTTTGAGCGCGGCGATGACGAGCCACCGCCGATGAGGAACAGAAGACCTTATAACTGAATTCGGCAGGTACTTAGTATTTGGTAATTGGTATTTGGTCAGAAAGAACGTGGGACTACTCGTGTTGGCCAATTACTAAATACCAATTACCAAGTACCGCAAAAACGCAAATGAAATACACACGCTACTCCAAATACATTGCCGACCTGGCCGATGAAATGAGCATGGAAGACCTGCTCAGCGCGCTGTCGGATTACATGCTTGAGTCGGGCTTCCAGAGCGATTCCATGTATTTCCAGCAGTTGGATGAGCACTCGCTCGACGCGCTGCGCCAGGCGATCCAGCAGGCGCTGGAGATGGGCGACTTTCTGGACGACGAGATGCGCGAACGCCTGGAACAGATGCAGGCCGACGGCACCATGGATGAACTGATCGAGCGGCTGATCGAGCGCATGCAGCAGGAAGAGCTGATATCGGTAGACCAGCCGCACGATCCCTCGCGCCAATCGACCACGCCGGGGCAGACCGGCGAAGCGCAGACCAATGCGCGTTTTGAGATCACCGACAAGAGCCTCGACTTTCTCGGCTTCAAGACCTTGCGAGATCTGCTCGGTTCGCTTGGTCGCTCCAGCTTCGGCCGGCATGACACGCGCGATCTCGCCACCGGCATCGAATCCAGCGGCGCGTCCAAGCCATATGAGTTCGGCGATACCATGAATCTCGATATCACCGAAACGCTCTCGGCGGCCATCCAGCGTGAAGGACTGCACCTGCCGCTGAACATTGAATACTCTGATCTTCAGGTCCACCAGTGCGAATATCAGTCTTCCTGCGCCACAGTGGTAATGCTCGACTGCTCGCACAGCATGATTCTCTACGGTGAAGACCGCTTCACTCCGGCGAAGAAAGTCGCCATGGCACTGTCACATCTGATCCGCACGCAATATCCGGGCGACTCGCTCTCGCTTGTGCTGTTTCATGACTCGGCGGAAGAAATGCCGATCTCGCAACTTGCTCGCGTAAAAGTTGGCCCGTATTACACCAACACGCGTGAAGGTCTTCGGCTGGCCCAGCGCATCCTGCAACGCCAGCGCAAAGACATGAAGCAGATCGTTATGATTACTGACGGCAAGCCCTCGGCTCTCACGCTGGAAGACGGCAGGATTTACAAAAATGCTTTCGGGCTTGATCCGCTGGTGGTCAGCCAAACGCTGGAAGAAGTTTCACGCTGCAAGCGCTCCGGCATCATGATCAATACGTTTATGCTGGCTTCCGACTACGGCCTGGTCCAGTTCGTGCAGAAAGTCACAGCCATGTGCAAAGGCAAAGCCTACTTCACCACGCCGCAAAATCTGGGGCAGTACCTGCTGATGGATTACATGTCACGGAAGATGAAGACAATCCACTAGGACATTCGGTCAGATCGAAACCAAATCCTCGGGTCATGACTCTTTAGTTGTAGCCGCTTCATGCACCACATCTTTCACGTTCTGGCGGCGGAACTTGTCTGCCTGGCGAGTTGCCAGCACGCGGACGCGACGCGCCGGTAGTGTGACCGGCTCAATCTTCTCAAAGCGGCCGCGTTGAATCTCAACATCAAAGCGGAACCAGTCGCTCTTGTAAAGGCGCCCGGCGGAATAGAAGCTGACGGAAGCCGCAATCGTGCCCTCAAAGTCGTGGCCCGTGATTCCCAGAATACGTTCACCAATGTGCTGCGTCCAGGTATTGCCGCCCACCAGTGGATCGTTGAGGTACTGGCGCTCAAACGGCATGGCATGTGTCATAGTGCGAAGCTGCACAAGCTGGAGCAACACGGCAGCGCGCGCTAGGTTGGTGATCACGATCTTGGCATCGGCAGTGGAAGCTCGTTCCAAGCGGACATGTAGCTCCGGCGCCCATTCGCGTTCAAACTGCTCGCGTGAAAGTTCCAGTCCGCGATCGGCAGCCTTGGCATAGCGCAGCGTGGCCCGCGCCAGCACCACGCTCAGGATAGTGGTAACAATGGTGGCCGCCACGGGAATGTATTCCAGCAATGTGGTGAACGGGACGCGCGCGACCGAAACCATCAGCATGGAGACAAAGCTTAATGGGATTTGCTGGTTTTCCCGAGATGCGGGACGTGTAGGGGCTTTGGTAACGCTAATTTATGCAGCGTGTAAGTGCTTGAAACAACACGGGGAGCCGATTGGCTCCCCTGGCGAGAAACCTCTGCAGAAATGGTGAGTTCTATCCCTCGTTTTTCACTGCGGCTTCAGCAGCCAGGAAGCCGATCTTGGAATGAGTTCCATCACAGAACGGTTTGTTTGTGGATGCGCCACACCGGCACAGCGCGATCGCCTGTTTCCCGCTTATATCTACTTTCTTGCCATCAGCGTCAGCAATTTCCAACTGACTCAGGTCTCCGCTGACCACGTATGGGCCGGTCTTTTTGATCAGGATATTGATTGCCATTCAGTTCCCTCCAAACAATTTCTACGTTGAAACAATCTAAATGGTAACGATGGAGCATGCAAATCCTTCGTGAATCCCTTGGCAAAAAAAATGATTGCCTATAGGGGTTCCCTCGCTCCGCTCGGGATAAAAATCTACCGCTTCTTGAACGCCACGTTCACCAGCAGCTTGTCGCCTTCAATGTCCACGACGTTACAGAAAGTCCGCTCCCCGCGGCGCGTGAAGTCGAGTCCTACGCGGCTGCCACCAACGCGCATATTGCGAATGCTCAAATGCTCCAGAAATTCCGGCAGCGCCGGATTCACAATATTCAACTCTCTTCTTTGGGCGCTGGGACGGATGCCGAGCACCGACATCAGGATAAGAAAAACTGAGCCCGACGCCCACGCCTGCGGCGAACAGGACACGGGATACTGCACGGGTTCGTCATGCTCGCGCCGTTCAATGCCGCAGAAGAGCTCAGGTAGGCGGTAATCGCGGAAATTGAGCGCAGCCTGGTAAAGCGCGGTAAAGAGCTGGTTGGCCGGCTCACGAAATTCATAAAGCGCCATGCCATGGGCGATGAGCGAATTATCATGCGGCCATACTGACCCGCGATGGTAGCTGAGCGGATTAAAAACGCGCTCAGTGCGTGACATGGTGCGCCAGCCCCAGCCGGAAAACATATCATCGCGCATGAAGCGCTGCGTAACTGCCTTCGCGCGGTCCTGCGCCAGCATGCGGGTAAAAAGCAGGTGGCCGGGGTTCGATGAAATAACCTGCGTCTGTCGCTTGTCGCGGTCCAGGGCCATGGCATAAAAACCGAGCTTGGGCATCCAGAAAGCTTTTTCAAACCGCTTGGCCATCTCCGCGGATTCCTTCTTCAACCTGTCCGCGGTCTTGATGTCACCGAAAGAGCGCATGAGCGAGGCCATTCTGTACTTGGCCTCATACACGTAGCCTTGCACTTCACACAACGCAATGGGACTCTTAGCGACCTCGCCATCGTGGTGCATGATGGCGTCCCACGAATCTTTCCAGCCCTGGTTCGCCAGTCCCTTGGACGAGCGACGCTGATATTCGACAAAACCGTCGCCATCGAGATCACCGTAAGAGTCAATCCACTCCAACGCGCGGTACGCATTTGGAAGCAGGTCTTTCACAAGATGCTCGTCGGCAGTCCAATTAAAAGTTTCGCTCAGCAGGATGAGCCACAGCGGCGTTGCGTCCACCGATCCGTAATAGGGGCCAAAGGGCATCTCGCCCGCGCGGGTCATTTCACCTTCACGATATTCGTGCAGAATCTTGCCCGGCTCTTCGTCGCGCCAATCGTTCTTCTCCTTGCCCTGCAATGAAGCGAGAACGCGGAGTGTTTCAGACGCCAACTGCGGGTTCAGCATTAGCGATTGATAAGCCGCGATGATGGAATCGCGGCCAAACATGGTAGCGAACCACGGAATGCCGGCGGCGATTACTCGCTCCTTGGCCTCAGGAATCTGCAACGCATGAAAGTCGGCTTTGCAGGTTTCCACCATCTCACTGAAGATGCTATTGCCGGCGCTGAAGCTCGTGGAATGCGACGCCCACTCCGCAATGGCTTCACGGCGCGAGCGCAACTGCTGCCCAAAATCAGGATGAACCGAGCGAGAGCGCTTGCCTTCCACGTGCGGCACAATGGTGGTTTGCAATTGGAAACGCTTAAAGGGCGGCAGCCGAAGCTTCCAGCGTGCCGTGGTCCCATCCACCACATCCGGCTCAGGTGAAAGATGAATGACGGTTTCGCGGACAACGCCATCCCGGCCGCAATAATGAAACACAATGGAATCGTGCCGCACAATGGGAAGGTAATACTGGCCAAGTTTTTCACGCGCTACGCCGCGGACCTGGAATACGTCCATGAAATCGGCTTCATAAGCCAGTTCAATATTCAGTTCAAGCTCATGGAAGTTGAAATTCTCAAAAGAAAAATTGTCAAACAGCGTTTCAGAGGAAAGCAGCTGCTCGCGGCGGATGTGGACCGTGTTCTCAGGAATTTCATACGTCTCACGCATCGTGCTTTTGCCGGTGGTCAGTTCAATCTGCGAAGCAAAAGTCTGTTCCGTGCTGGAAGAAAGGACCACGGTGCGGTATCCATCGACGCGAAGCTCCAGGCGGCTTAGAAAACGGGTGTCATCATGGAAGAAGCCAACATCCGAAGCGCCCGGAGGCATGATGTCCCCGGCAATAGTCGTGGAGAGAAAAGTCTTGCCATCGATCAGAGTAAGATTGTTGACCTTGCGCGGCTCCGCATTCTGGTACACCAGCCGTGGCTCTGGATAAGGCGGAGATATCTTCACCAGCTCGGCTTGGGGTATCAGGAGTTTTGCGTTCATGCCACGATCTGCTCCGCCTCGGCCACGCCATCACGCAGAATTTCTGCATACAGGTTGATGTAATCCTGGGTCATCCGCTTTACAGAAAAAAATTCTTCCATGTAGCTGCGAACCTTAGTCGCCGGCATGGCCAGATTGCGCGCGCACTCCCCCAACTCATCGGCGGTCTTGCGCACGTTGCCGCTCACACCTTCCTTCACCACTTCTCCAACAGATCCGCCGGGCATGGCCAGAACAGGAGCTCCACAGGCCATGGCTTCAATCATAACAAGACCAAAAGGCTCGTCCCACTGCACGGGAAAAAGCATGGCGCGGGATTTGCCCAGCAGTTCGACCTTCTCTTCCATTCCCACTTCGCCCACATACTCAATGAACTTGCCGTCCACGTGCGGCTTGACCTGGGTTTCCCAATACTGCTTATAAATGGGCTGGATTTCACCGGCGATCTTGAGCGGAATACCCGATTTCTTGGCGATTTCGATTGCCAGATGCGTACCTTTGGGCGGCGCAATTCTGCCTAAAAAACTGAGGTACTCTCTTTTTTCGTCGGGCACGGAATAAAGCGCTGGATCAATTCCGTGGTGAATGGTCCTCATGTCCGGCATGCTGAGCTTTTCCCGCTGAAAGTCACTGATGGTGACGTAAGAAACGTCCGGATACGACTGATAGAACTCCGCCAGCGACTCGTCGAGCGCATGATGCACGGTGTAAACCATGGGAACGTCAGTAAATCGGGAAAAACTCAAGCCAGGAGCACTGTTCACATGGATCAGATCGGCGTGCTCCGTCGCCTCTTGAATGGCCCAGGCAAAATGGTTCAAGCCTTTCAGTGAGGCTTCCACTTCATGCTTCAACGGCCACTCACCTTCAGGATAAAGCCAGCGCATGGGCGCATCGACCGTGGATTCGCCGTTGGTATACACAACCACTTCGACTCCCTGGCGCTGGAGTCCGTGGGCCAATTCCGCAATGAATAACTCCGTACCACCGTATCTTTTCGGAGGCACTGCAATGAACGGTGGTGCAATAAGGGCTACTCTCATAGGGTTTAAATTGAACAATACAAATAAGATGCGGAATCCAACTCTGGTGACACAAGTAAAGAGATGTAGCACGCAACTTTCGTCGCGAACTTCACATTGTGACGTTAAATCGCCGCTCGGGCGGAGATTTGGCTGGAACTTTTTAGTTAATCGCGTTCAAAGGGTCGCGGTGTTTTGCTGAGCTGCTCGCGATTTCCACAGCTTGCTCAAATTCCCGAGCTCGCACATCACTGGTATGGCCGGCAAGGACACGGTTGCGCGCGGCCCGGCCGATGCGTCGAAGTTCGGCGTCATCATAATTCTTTAGGTAGCGAACCATATCATCCGCTCCGGTGGCCAGAAGGATTTCCCGGCCCGGAGTGAAGAAAGTTTCCAGCCCTGGCCAATTGTCAGAAGCAATGGCCGCGCCGCAGGCAGCAGCCTCAAACAATCGCACGGAAGGCGAGTACCCGGCCACCACCATCTCTCGCCGGGTAACATTCAGCGTGATCCGCGACGAGCTGTAAAGCTGCGCGTGATAGCACGGGTTCAAATGCATGGTGCGCTCCACGTTCTCAGGCCAGTCGATATGCGACGGATATTGCGGGCCGGCGACAATAAATTTCTGATCCGGCAATTTCCGGGCGGGAGCGCACAGCAATTCGTCGATCTTTGGCTGGCGGTCTGGCGCATAAGTTCCCATATAGCTCATGTCGCAGGCAAATCTGGGATCTACAGAGAGCGCGCAATGTTTGTCCGGATCGACCGAACAATAGAGCGGCACAGCAAACGGCGATCCTAAGTCTTCCTGAATCAACTGAAGCAGCGGGCCACCGGTAAAGCTGAAATAAATGTCCAATTCAGAAAGATGCGACTTAAGCAGATAGTCAGCGCGGCCATTTTCCCGGAGGCTGCGAACCGTGATTGGCGTATCGATATCATAAAAAGCCTTTATCGGGACATTCGACGCCAGTACCTCTTCCAAGGCGGCAATACCGTCCGGAAAATAAGAGCCGACCATCGCGATGTCGGAATCGCGCAGCTCAGTCCTGACGGACGGAAGAATCTCTTCCCAACTTTCAAAAATCTTTACTTCACAATATGGGGGATTGGGCAGGTCGCGGTTGTTCTGGTACCACTCCACATTGTGCTCAAAAAACACAATGCGGTGCCCGCGACGATGCAACGCCTGGCACAAGGCGCGAAACGTAGTCGCGTGTCCGTTGCCCCAGGACGAAGTGATCGAAAGACCGAAAATAGTGATTTTCATAAATCAGCAATCAGCAGTCAGCAATTAGCTTTATCTCGCTGGTGAAATGCGCCGTTTCCCGACCCGAGCAAGGATAACGTCAACCTGTTACAGGGCCCACTGACACCGGTTCAAGAATGGCATCCACTTCTTTCGCTCGCAATGCATACGTATGGTCGCGCAACGCCCGCGCGTGCATGTTCTGGCCAATCTCTTTTGCTCTGGCTGCGGAGATGTTCCGCAAGCAGGAAACAATTCCTTCCGCGCAGTCCGCTACCAGTATCTCTTTTTCCGGGGCAAAGAACTGGTCGATACCCGCCCAACGGTCTGTAATCAGGCACGCCCCTGCGCCGGCGGCTTCAAAGACGCGCGTGGGCGGAGAAAATCCCACGCCCGCCATGGAGTCGCGGTTGATGTTCAGCACCATGTGCGCGGAACAGTTCACGCGGTTGTGATCGCCCGTACCCACGTGGCCTATCCAGCGGACATTGGCAGGAAGCCGCTTGCCGCCCCATCCTTCCCCGCCCAATGCGAAATGGAACTCTGGAGCAAGCTCGGCTGCGCGGAAGAAAAACTCTTCTACGCGGCGCTCGCGGTCCGGCAAGCGATGGCCTACAAATAACAGATCGCAGGCCAAAGCTGGATCCGGCGGGACAGGATGATGCGTTTCCGGATCTAGTGCGTTGTAAATGGGATGGCAATTGGCCGCGCCCAGACGCCGGTAGTGATCCACAACCGGCGCACCGCCGCCATAAGTAAAAATAAAATCGTATTCGGGAATGAGCGCACGAAATGCGTCAGTAGGATTTGTTTCCACGCGCGACAAAGTCGCGGGAGCATCCACGTCCCAAAACGCGACCCGGGTCTTATCGGACCGGCACTCCAACACTTTTTCTTCCAGCAGTTCGTCGAATACGCCCACCCCGCTGTGCTTGACCACCAGATCGCATTCGGCGGCCTGCTTCAGCAGGGCGGGAATTTCTTCAGCATCTTTGTAAACTATGGTTTCAACGTAGCTGAAATCGCCCGCATCACGGTTTTGCAGGCGGCGATAAGCGTCAGGCTCGGCGAATGTAATCTGATGTCCCAGCACGTGAAGCTGCTTATAAATGCCGCGATAATAAGTCGCCGCGCCGTTCCAGTAAGAAGATGTGATGCTGGAGCCAAAAACGAAAAGTTTCATCGCGAGATCTCCTGGCAGATTTCCATCAGTTGTTGCGCGCGATGAGCGCAGGTATGGCGCTCACGAATGGTCTGCAATCCATTTTCGGCAAGCTGATAACGCGCCTTTCCATCGCGGCGAAGGTGCCGCAGCTGCTCCGTCATCTCAACGCCGTCATTCACTACCAGGTAATCTTCGCCGGGACGAAAGAGATTTTCCTGATCCATCCAGGGCGAACAGACCAGCGGAATACCGCAGGCCAGGGCCTCGAACACGCGAATGGTGGGAATACCGGCCAGGCCATTTGCATACTCACGGCGTGGAATATGCAAGGTGACCACGCTTTCCGCATAAACCTGTGGAGAAAACAAGTTGGGCAAATAGCCGCGATACTCAATGTTGGCCCCGACCAGCTTTTGCAGCGCAAAGTCGGGATAACGGACGCCGTGAGCCACCACGCGCAGTTCCGGCAGGGCCAGCGCCGGCTGGATCAGGAACTCATCCAGTTCGGCGGAACGCTCATCGTCGCCCCAGTTGCCGATCCAGACCACGTCAATCTCTTTGCGGCGCTGGAGCGGATGGAACTGCTCCACGTCAGCGGCTTCATGAAAAGTCCATGCGCGGTTAATGCCGAAGCCATCGACATAAATACGGCGGATGGCTTCGCCAAACGCGAGCACGCCATCCACCAGGTGCAAATGAAACTTTAGAATTTCACCGGCGCTAGTGTGAGCGCGGTGATGGCTGTCATGGAACAGCGCGGTAAAGCCAAGCTTTTTCTTCAACGCGAGCACCTGATTTACCACTCGAGGATCATTCCATTCGTGCAACAAGACGACGTGGGTCTCTTTCAACTCATCTTCCAGAAACCGGGAGAAATCGTCGTCACCGGACTTATAAAAACGGATATCGAGTTCAGGATAAGCGCGGCGGAAAGAATCTATGGCCTCAATAGCGCGCTCGCCCTCCTGCTTCATCAGGTTGGTGAGCGACCAGGAGCTCAACTCTTCATAACAGCGGACAGTGTGGCCCAAGCGCACCAGTTCACGCATCAGTCCGCGCAGAAAGTGAGCGTTGCCATGGTTCCAGTCAGAAACCATGGAGTGGGAAAAGAGAGCGATATTGAGCTTCTGGCTCATGCGCTGAGGGCCTGCGCGGGGGCCAGCTTGTGATAAAGATGCTTGTAGTCCGCGACCATGCGGTCAGCCGTGAAATGCAGCCGCGCGTGGCGCAGCGCCATGTTGCCGTAGCTCAGGCGTAAAACAGGGTCGCGTTGGACACGTTCAAGCGCCTCACTCAAGCTTTCCGGATCATTGTTGCGGAAGAAAATTGCCGCACCTTCCCAGAGTTCGCGGAACGAGGGTATATCGCTGGCAACGATGGCGCAGCGTGAAAGCGCCGCTTCCACCGGAGCCAGGCCGAACGGCTCATATTGCGAAGTTGCGGCATAAATTCCGGCGCGAGCCAGCGTCTGCGTGATCTGCCGCTCATCCTGCTGGGGATCCAGGGAAATGTTGGGTCTGATTGTTTCAGCCACGAAGGAATGATGTTGCAAATCAGGATGGCGGTCACATCCAACGATGCGCACCGATCCGGGCATTTCACGTTTCAGCAGAAGGGATACGTTCTTGCCGGTGTCCCACAAACGTCCCAACGTCACGGTGGTTTCCTGTTTGCCGATGTAGGGATTAAACAAGGCGGGGCTACGGCCATTGTGAATTACGGCGCTGGACCGAAGCTTGCCGTAATAAAGCTCAATTTGTTCCAGAATCCAGCGCGAAGGCGCGACCACAGTTGTGGCTTCATGCAAGCCGCGAGTGACTATCTGGCGATACCAGTGCAGCCATTCAGTTTCCGGCGGCAACTGCCGGTGGACGGACATCCACCAGCTCACAACATCACTGTGAGCAACCACGACGCGCGGAACATCGCACGGCAAAGCTCCGTAATAGAACTGGCTGAAATGGAGAAGATCGGGACGGCTTTCATCGATAGTCGCCAGAAGATATTGGGACGATGCTTCCATGTCGGCTTCAGAATCGAGCATCCATTCCAGCTTGAACGCCGTGGGTCGATAATCAAGATTGGCCAGGCCGTCCATCCAACGCGTTTGCGCGGCGGTAGGAATGTCGCCAAAGCTCACGAGCGTGACCCGATCGCCGCGGCGTACAAGCCCCGTCACCAACTCCCGCGTGTATGTCCAAACACCGCCCAGCGTATCCGCCGTGACTAAGATGTGCATGTTTCCAATTCCTCGATCGCCAGCGGCGTTTGCTCTTGAATGTCGCTATAGCCCTTGTCCGCAAACATCGACGTGTAGTGGCGATGGGCGCGCTCCCAGGCCATGTCGTCCGGCGTGGCGGAAAAAGTCTGGTTATAAAGTGGGCTCCCTGGATATGGGAACATAGGCACCGGCTCGCTCACCCAGACGCCTTTTTGCTTCAATTGTTCCTGCCAGCGGTGAATCTCCGCGCGATCGTCCCGCTCCGTGAGAATCAAATTCGCCTGCACCCACGGAATGCGGCCGCGAGCATAGACCAGCAATTCCGCGATGCGGTCCGTGCCTATGCGGCAATTTTTATTCAGGTCTTCACGGCCTTCAGGCGTGATGGACTCCACTCCGCATTCCATGGAAATGCAATGGGCGCGGCCCAGAAGGTCCAGCGTGTCTTCATTCCAGAGATCAATGCGCGTCTGAAAACCAATCTTCATCGGACGCTCAGCAATGCCTTCCAGCAAACGATTAACATTCTTGCCGACGCCGAAGATTTCATCGATGAAATAAATGTATTGGACGCCGCGCGCGATCAGCGTATCCACTTCCTGGAGAACGGCATCCACGCTGCGCTCGCGGAATTTATTGCGAAAAAGCGTCTTGTTGCAGAAGGTGCATGCCCAGGGACATCCACGGGCAAACTCCAGTTCTGCTCCAAGACCGTGATCATTGGTGAAGACATGGTGACGATGCCAGTGCGCTCCAACGTTGTAATTTTTGAAATCAAGCGGTCCCAAGGTGGCCATATCTGTAACGGCCGAACCAGGGCTGATGTGCAATTGCCCATCTTCTTCTCTGAAGCAGCAGCCGATAATCTCATGCCACGGCTTGCTCGCGAGTTCCGCCAGAATCTGGTCGGGTTCTCCACGTAGCGTCACGTCACAGCCAGTCTTGCGGATAGTCGCTGCGGGCGTCGCCGAAGGATGCGGGCCAATAGCGACTTTGATCGCATTGCTACGCAAGCCGGCAAACCATTCCATAGGCACGCGCAGCTCCGGCGGTGGACAGCGCCAGAAGAGATATGAAGGCGCAGTCGGGATCACTAGAAAGTCGGGCGCGAATGCATCGAGCCGACGACGCGCTTCGTTGATGCTGAGAGTGTCCGTCTGCGCATCGATTACCAGAGATTCATGACCAGCAATACGCAATTGATCGGCGGCAAACAAGAGCTCAAGCGGAGTATGCGCGTCCTGACAGCCGAAATAGGTTGAGCCCTTGAAGTCCCAGTTGGGATTGAGCAGGGCAAACTTCATCCCGCCCTCCCGGAGAGTTCGGTGGCCAGTTCAAAGGACGGCAAGGCTGGTGCGGTGTTACGCCGCCGCTTGGCCAGCACTCCATGGTTCTCTTCCCAGAAGCTTTGCAAAAGCCGCAACGTCTTCTTGAGCCCGATCTCGGGTCTCCAGCCAGTGTCCTGCTGGATCTTGGCGTTATTGGTGATATAGACCAGTTGATCGCCAATGCGGCGCTCGTTCAGCACACATTCCATTGGATGCCCGGTCAACATGGCGATCTCATCCATCAGTTCAAGGAGAGAGATGGAATTCTGCGGGCCGCCGCCCACGTTGTAAACCTCAGTCCTGGTAATTTCAATATTCTGGCGCGCGGCGTCGAAGGCGCGCAGCAGGTCGTCCACGCAAAGCACGTCGCGCACCTGGCGTCCATCGCCATAGATTACGACTGGTTCTTCCTGCAAAGCGGAATAAACAAAGTGGGCCACCCATCCCTGATCTTCCGTGCCAAATTGCCGTGGCCCAGCCACACAGGACATCCTGAAGACAACGGTTGGCATGCCGTAGATTCGGCCAAAATCGCGCACGTACTGATCAGCAGCGCCTTTGGAACATCCATAAGGAGAGTGGAAATCCAGCGGCTGTGATTCTGAAACGCCCTGCTGCATCGGAGTTATATAACGCTTGCCGCTGATGACTGGCGTGCCAAGGCCCAGTTCGCCATAAACTTTATTGGTTGATGTAAACAGAATAAAAGGCCGATTGCCCGACCGACGGGCAGCATCCAGAACATTGAATGTGCCGGCGAGATTCACTTCAAAGTCATGCCGAGGATCGGCAACAGACGTGGTGACTGCGACCTGCGCGGCAAAATGATAAATCTCGTTCGCATGGGCCACGGCTTTCTCAACCTGACGGGCATCGCGGACATCGCCGACCGTCACCTGGAGCCGTCCGGAATTGCCTGCCATTTTTCTCAGCCATTCCACATTGTGGTGCACTCCGGCGCGGGAGAGATTATCAAAAATGTGCACCTTGGCATCGGTGTGGGAGAGCAGAGAGTGGGCCAGGTTCGACCCGATAAAGCCTGCTCCTCCAAAAATCAACACCGCGCGGGTATCCTGCTTGCGCATTGTTCCCCCTTCAAAAAAAATCGTTGTGACTAGGCCGTCAACCCAAATTCGCTGAGTTGGGCCACTGCTTCAGCGGCACGGTCCTGCGGCTGCTGTGAGCACAACCACTCCACCAGGTCTTTCAATCCATCGGTAAAACGTACTTGCGGCGTGTACCCAAGAAATTTGCGTGCGGCAGAGATATCGGCAAAACAATGGCGGACATCGCCGGCGCGGTATTTCTGGGTAAGCTCCGCGGCAATGTCAGAGTCCATAGCGCACGCCAGTTCGGTCGCCACTTCACGAATCGAAATCGGCTCACCCGATCCAATGTTTAGCGCCATGCCGTCTGCTTGCGAAGACTCCATGGCCAGCAGGTTGGCGCGGACAACATCTTCCACGCTGACAAAGTCACGCAGCTGCGCTCCATCTTCAAAAATCAGCGGAGGATTGCCGTTCATCAATCGCGAAGCGAAGATTGCGGCCACGCCCGTATACGGATTGGAAAGCGCTTGCCGCGTCCCGTAGATATTGAAGTAGCGCAATGCCACTACGGGTAGGCTGTACGTCCGGCCAAAGAGCAGCGACATTTCTTCCTGGTCTTTCTTGGAAAGCGCATAAATGGAGCTGCACTGGAGCGGCTTGGATTCATCGGTTGGAATCGGCGTAAGAGCTTCACCACACGTGGGGCAGTTTGGCTCCCACTGTTTGAGCCTGAGCTGGTCGACGGTGCGAAGCTGCGGGGACACGCTGCCGCATTGTGCGCAAAGATATTTTCCTTCGCCGTAGATCGACATGGACGAAGCCAGCACCAGCTTCTCCACCCTGCATCTACGGTCCAGAAGTTGCTGCAGCAGTACTGCTGTGCCCTGCGTGTTGGTACCCATGTAATGCTCAATCTCATACATTGACTGGCCTACACCCACGGCGGCTGCCATGTGAAAGACGATCTCAACGCCCGCTAGCGCGCGCCGCATAGCGGCTGAATCCCGAACATCGCCTTGAATGAACTCAACGCCATCAGCCAGGTATTCAGGAATTCCATCGCGATGGACCTGGCCTGTAAGGTTGTCAAGAATGCGAACGTGGTGGCCAGCGGCCAGCAGAGCGTCAGCAAGGTGCGATCCCACAAACCCTGCGCCGCCAGTGATGAGTATGTTCTTTGCCATTTCTTACCTGGCTCCTATTAAAGCGGGATTATCTTTTCTTGCTGCTACGGCGGCATACTTGCGCACGGCCCAGACTGCAAACTCAGCAAAGTCTTCAGCGCGTTTTGGCGGACTAGTGTAATGGGGAGCGATCCCCATGTGCTCCGGAGTAAAACACAGCGTCAGCGTGGTGTTGAAAGGTTCCAGGGCCTGCATTTGGCGATCGAACCATGCTTCCGCGTTCTCACGGTACCAATCCGCCCAGCTTACGCCAGTGCGCAGATACTTGACGCCCAGGCGCTTCAACCAATCGACGGCGAGGTCGAGACGAGGATCTTCATAATGGAACCACTGGCAGATTCCCATTCCGCTGGGGAATGATTCCGCGGCCAGCTTGGGTGAACCGTCTTCACGCAAGAGTCCCATGTAGTAATGGCGATAATAAGCGCTGCCTTCAGCTTCTTTGTGGCGTGTAGTGGCCGACCACGTTGCCGGCAGGTCAAGCAGGCTATACCAGTGCACGCGGTCCACAATCGGCATCAGCAGCTCAGCCGTGCGCTGGAGGCCAAAGGCCTGCACTTCTTCAGCGCCGAAAGAGGAAACACCAGCTTCAGAAACCCAGACGGGCTTGCTGGTGACGGCGCGAATTTCTTCGATCTTTTTGGGCCAATCCTGAAGTTGCCAGTGGTTCCAATCCAGCGGAAATCCATGGACAGAGACCACATCTACGGCATCCAGCACGCCGTAAGAGCCGAGCAGTTGAATAAAATGAGGGTCTATGGGTGAGATCCCACCGAGCACTATGGGCAGCTCAGGATTCTCACGACGAATGGCCTTGCTGGCGGCAATGACCATGCCGGCAAACATTTTCCAATCGGGATCAAGCTTGAAATCCCAATGCGAGAGATTGTTAGGCTCATTCCACAACATAACTGCTTCAACCATGCATGCACCTTTGCATAGAGCTGGGCCAGGTTACAGAGTGCCCGCTAATTCGTGGTCCAAAAGATATTTACCGTCGTCCTTAGTGACGTGAGAAGGGGCGCAGATCCAGGTTTCCTGTTCAGGATGAGAGGTAATTTCCAGGCCTGAGCTGCGCAGCATTCCTTCCATTGCGCCGTGATTGGGGATCCACCAGTTGGTGGGATCTCCCGCATAATTCTTTTCAATAAAGTACATACAGGGAAAATCAGGGTCCTTGAATATCTCCATGTTCCAGAAATGATAATCCTCCCGCAGCTCAGGACTGGTGAGAGAGCCGCGAATCATGGTCTGGAATATCAGACTTCCTCCGACCTTCTTGACGACCTTGTCGAGCGCGAACAACGGATAGCGCAAATGGTAAAAAACTCCCATAAACAGGACAAAGTCGAATTGCCCAGGGATGGAATCCACGTCATAGACAGAGCATTTGGCAAATTCGATGTCGAGTTCCAGCACCTGAGAGGCAAAGCGCGCCTGCTCCAGGTAACGATCGTCCACATCGACGCCCAAAACGCGTCTGGCGCCTCTCTTTTTGAGCTCAATGGAATGGAACCCGCCATTGCAGCCGATATCAAGCACGCTGGCGCCGGACAGATCCGCGGGCAGCGCAGGGGCAATGTGCTTCCACTTTACATTGGGAAAGTCCCCCAGGAAGTGATTAGGGGCCGTCCAGACCCCATTCAGGTTGATATTGTGAAACCAATCGCCTTTTTCCGCGATACGGCGTGTGAGTTCCTGATTACCGTCCAGCATCGCCGCTGTATCGACTCCAGGCATGTTCGCGCGTGTTGTCACCATCTGTTGACTACCAATTTCCGCTGCCAATGCAGCTTACAAAGGGGATTAGACTCGGTGCGAGGAACTTAGGATGTCCTTTAAATACCAATACATGGCGCAAGAAGCGCCCTCTCTCAACCCGGGCTGAACGGGCAGGAGCTTTCTGGCGTAAAAAGAGGGAGCAGAGCCGCCTATAGTTGCAGCCCACTCCCACTTCGTCAAAACCTTTGCCAATCGCGATTTCGCGGCGGAAATGCTAGACAGTCCTGCGTCCGGTGACCAAGTTGATGACCGCAACAACCAGAGCGATCACGAGCAAAAGATGGATCAGACCGCCCGCAACGTGGAATCCCCAGCCCAGAAGCCAAAGGATAATGAGGATTGCAAAAATCGTCCAAAGCATAGATACCCCTTCAAATTAGGAAAACTCAGTCAGCAACCACCAAAGGTGAGAAGCGGCATCTCTGGGCGGAGTTGTCTCTGGAAAATGTGTTTTCCGGAAAGCAGGGTCAAGACGCCCCCGCCGCAATGCCCATCCTTTTTCATTGGATGCGCATTTCGGCGGAGTGCCTTCTAAAGTTAAGTGAAGATTTTTCGGGCAGGGATGAGCCGATTACCTCATCCCGTTGGGGGTCTGCATTGGTGAAGAAATCCAATGCGCGATTCCATATTCCTTCAGCTTGCGATACAGAGTGGTCTTGCCGATTCCCAGCGCTCGCGCGGTCATCAGTTTATCCCCATTGAGCTGGTGCAATGCATCCAGAATGGCCTGCTTTTCCAGTTCAGCCAAGGGAAGTATCCTGGCTTGCTTTTCCGGACCCACGGTGCGAAGAGAGGCCGACCGTATATGAGGAGGAAAGTCCGCGGTTTGCAACACGGACCCAGGACTCATTGCCACAGCACGTTCCAGACAGTTTTCCAGTTCACGCACGTTGCCCGGCCACTCATAAAACTGGAGCAGCTTTAAGGCATCAGGATTGATGGAATACTGCATGTGCCGGGCCTGACCGACGCGCTCGAGGAAATTTTCCGCCAGCGGACGAATATCTTCTTTGCGATCACGAAGCGGTGGCAGGCGGAGGCCAACCACGTTCAGACGGAAGAAAAGATCGCGGCGGAAAGTTCCCTGCTGGACCGCCGATTCCAGATCACGGCTGGTACCCGCAACAATTCGGACATCGACCGGAATAGCTTTTCCAGTGCCTTGCGCGTGAAATTCTCTTTCCTGCAAGGCACGAACCAGCTTGCCTTGAATGTCCAGAGGCATCTCACCAATTTCATCGAAGAAAACGGTGCCACCACTGGCCAGCGCAAACATACCGTCCCTGGATTTTGCCGAACCGTTGGCCGACTTCAGGGGGCCAAACAGTTCATTTTCTAAAACGCCATTGCCGGTAGCCGCGCAATCCACAAGGAGGAAAGGACGGTCACGGAAAGGCCCATTGGCATGAATGGCGCGCGCAACGGTTTCTTTCCCCGTGCCGCTTTCACCCTGCACCAACACTGGATGCCTGCTGGTGGCAACCTTGGTGACAATGCGATACAGCTTCTGCATTTCCGGGGAGTGGCCGAGCATGCCGTTATAGCCGGGGCTCGCCTGCAAGTGCTCGCGGGAGATTCGATCTTCCAGCGAGTTTCTCAGGCGTCCCGCGGCGCGGGTGAGGAGGGTTTTCAATTCTTCACTCTTGAAGGGTTTACGGATAAAGTCACAGGCGCCACTTTTCATGGCCGTAACCACGGAATCAACTGTGGCTTGCCCGCTGACCATGATGATTTCAGTCTGGGGATGTATTTCCTTGAACTTTGCCAGCAGATCAACTCCCTCCTGGCTTGACTGGCGTACGTCAAGAAGGACCACATCGACAGGCTGAACTTCCATCTGTCGCAATGCCGCGCGAGTGTTGTCGGCGGTGTAGACCTTGAAGCCCATGCTGGCGGCAACGTCCCTGGAAATGTCCCTGGCCCAACGATCTGCATCAACAATCAGGAGAAATAAAGATTCGGCTGGTGAAACTTCTACTCGGGGGATGGCCCGCACTGCAGTCGACATAAATTCCCTTTCCGCTACTCTGGAAGCCATATATTCAATTCCTTTGGCCCGAAGGGTGTGACTTCCCGGATCCGCAGCGACGAAAAATACCCTAGTCGCGCTTGTGCGCGGCAAATCTGCTTTAATTGTCGTGCTCTTAATTAAAGAAGTGCGTGGGTTCCCGCCGCTAACGGTTCCCGCTTTACAAAGTTAACTACCATTCGGAAGGTAAACGACCGCACACTTCTTTTGACGTTTTGAGTTAAAAATTTCCAATTTCAGAACATTGATTACACGAATTACAGTAACGATGGACATAGCCCTCTTGAGTTTTCTCACGCTGTTATCCAAAGAACTACGCTGGCTTGACTTGAGCGGAAGCCACGCGATACCTTCGCGGGAAGCCTTTCCAACCGCAGCAGGGAGACATTAGTGCCTTTTCAACGAATGATCACGCTCACGACCGACTTCGGTTTGACGGAGCATTATGTAGGTGCAATGAAAGGGGTTATTCACAGCATTAATCCAACAGCCCAAGTGGTGGATATCACCAATGCCGTACAGTCCTTTGACGTTCTGGACGGCGCGCTTGCTGTCTCACAGGCGTACCACTATTTCCCCAAGGACACTGTACATGTGGTCGTGGTTGATCCCGGCGTGGGTGGACCACGGAGACCGATCATTGCAACGATAGGCCAATATCTTTTCGTAGCGCCCGATAACGGTGTGCTCTCATTGGTGTATGAGCGCGAGGAGCGCGTAACCGTTCGTCACATCACTTCAGAACATTATTTTCATCATCCCGTAAGCAAGACCTTCCATGGCCGCGATATTTTCGCGCCGGTGGCGGCTTACCTGAGCAAAGGGGTGGATACCGCCAAGTTTGGAGAAGAGATTACCGATTACGTTCGTTTTCTTGCGCCCACGCCAAAAGCAACTTCTGAAAATTCATGGAAAGGCCTGGTGCTGAAAACAGACAAGTTCGGCAACCTGATCACGAATATCTCTCCCAATAATATTCCGCAGATTTTTGATGGTTCGCAAAAGGCCTTCAAGATCACCGTGGGCAAAGCTGAAGTCACCAAGCTTGTTTCCAGCTACGCTGAAGGCGCGCCAGGAGAGTTGTTCGCACTCCTGGGCAGCACCGGCTTTCTGGAAATTTCCGCAAATAAAGCAGCAGCATCACGCGTGGCGATGGCGGACAAAGGGAGTGAGGTGACGGTGACGATTGGGTAGCGGCCTTTCCGGCCAGACATGGCCTTTAAGTCCCACCTTGAAATTGTAGAGGTTTTTGTCGTTTTCTCACCCTTTGTGGCCTACCAATTAAGAGGGGCCGATGCTGAGGCCAGTGCATCCTCAATCGTTTCTGATATCCACGACTCAAGTTCCTATTATTGGGCCAGAAATCGCAAGCACATCAACAGGCATAAGATGAGCAATCCCTGGAATCAAACCATTCATCTGTTGTAGCTAAGGCGCGCTTTTGAGTGCGGTTCCAGGGAAGGTGCAGCCATGAAAAGAGCGATTCACGCAACATTACTTCTGGTATTTTTCTTCTCACTCGCTGGCGGCACAATCCTGCTTCCCTCAGCTTTTTGTCAGGACGTTAATGTCCATATCACTCCGCCGGTTGTACGAGCGGTCACCGGTCCCGCAACGGCTACGGGAGATAACCACTCTAAACCCTTTCGCAAAGATGTTAACCTGATCCTAGTGCCAGCCACGGTGACTGATTCAATGGACCGACTGGTGACGGGCCTCGATAAAGATAATTTCGCAATCTATCAAGGCAAAGAGAAAGAAAGCGTCCAGGCCCTCTGGAGTGAAGACACTCCCGTTTCAGTCGGAATCATTCTTGATATCAGCGGGAGCATGAATGACAAGATATTGAAAGCCCGGCAAGCGGTCACAGAATTCTTGCGAACCGCCAACCCGCGGGACGAATTCTTTTTGATTACATTCTCCGACCGGCCGCAACTCACCACCAGATTCAGCAGAAAGATCGAAAACATCGAGGACAGGCTCATACTTACGCAACCAAAAGGCAGGACAGCTTTACTCGATGCCGTCTATCTTGCCCTTTCGGCAATGAAAGATGCGCGAAATAGCCGCAAGGCACTCCTGATAATTTCTGATGGCGGCGATAATCACAGCCGCTATACGGAGAAAGAAGTAAAGTCACTCGTAGAAGAAGCGGACGTGCAAATCTTCGCCATGGGGTTGTTCGACGCAGTTGCGACTACTCCAGAAGAACGACTCGGGCCCGAGTTGCTATCTGACATCACAGAGATAACCGGCGGACAGAGTTTTACCGTCTCCAATTTGGACGAACTGCCTGATGTGGCAATGAAGATAGGCATTGCCCTCCGCAACGAATATATCATCGCCTACAAGCCAGCAACAAAACCCCACGACGGCAAATGGCACAAGATCAGAGTCAAATTATTGCCACCAAAAGGGCTTCCTCCGTTACACGTGTCTGCCAAGGAAGGGTTTTACGCTCCCTCGGATTAACAAGGACAATTCATAAAAGAGCTTCTCACAACAAAGATTTCGCCTGAGCTCAAACATTCGGACCATGCATCAGCTTTGGTGCAATGAACGTGTCCACGATGTGCGCAAATAATTTTTTAACATCAATTTAATAATGGGTCGCTACGATGCACACGAGCTTTGCATGAAGGCGAGGAGGAAAATCCATGCAGCGAATAATTCTTAGATGCGTTGTTTTAGTTATGCCTATAGTCATGATTGCCGTATCGGGGTGCAGTTCTACCAGTGGTGCTCCAAAGGCGGAGACCATCACAATCACCGGCGCGGGCAGTACGTTCGTGACACCAATTATGTCCAAATGGATTGATGAGTATCATCAGTCCCATCCGAATGTGCAGGTGAATTACCAATCGATTGGGAGTGGCGGCGGCATTAAGCAGCTGCAAAACAATCTGGTGGATTTCGGCGCAAGCGACGCCGCCCTATCCGATGAGCAGCTGAAAAGTATGCCAGCACTGATTCAGATCGCCGAGAGCGCGGGACCAGTCTGTGTTACTTACAATCTTCCCGACCTCAAACAGCCGCTCAAGTTAACGCCGGCGGTCCTGTCCGGCATCTATCTGGGAACCATCAAGAGCTGGCGAGATCCCGCCCTAGTTAAATCGAACCCCGGCGTCAAATTTCCCGATGAACCAATCGTTGTGGTCCACCGTTCCGACGGCAGCGGCACAACCAACATCTTCACTACCTATCTAACCGAGATCAGCCCGGCATGGGCAAAGAAGGCGGGCAAAGGCCTTTCAGTAAACTGGCCCGTGGGGCTTGGCGGCAAGGGCAGTGAGGGCGTTACCGCTATCGTCAAGCAAAGCGAGGGAGGAATTGGCTACGTTGAGCTTAACTATGCCAGCCAAAACCATCTGCCTGTGGCCGATGTCCAGAACAAAGCGGGGGAATGGGTGAGTCCCAGCACAGGCGGAGCAACCGCGGCAATTGACGCTTTTAAAGACAAGCTCGATACCGATCTGAGGTCTTCAATTGTTGAGCCGCCACCGGCAGCCAGAAACGCCTATCCTATAAGCGGCATGACGTACCTTCTCATACCGAAAGACGCAGCAGACCGCAACAAGCGCGAAGCCCTGAAGGATTTCGTCCAATACATCATTACTTCAGGACAGCAGATGTCCACGCAGTTGGAGTATTCCCAAATTCCTCAGTCGCTGGAGCAAGTGGATGAAAAGCGGCTCAGCGAATTGACCACCGGGGGCCAAGCGCTTTAACGGGAACTCAACGGTTGGGGCCGCTTACGTTTCAACCGGAGCCCATGAAAGAAGTGATGTGGCACCCGATTCTGCCAATGGAGTCGGGTGCCATATACTACATGCGTTAACTCGATTTTTTGGGACTAACCCGCTGTTATCGCTTTGCTCTGTTGCGCAGCCCCTATCTGCGCCGGCGAAAGGAAACATATTCCGGCTTGGAGATGGACAAGATCGGGTTTGTGGAGAATAGACGAATAAAGCAGCAGCATCGCGCGTGGCGATGGCGGACAAAGGGAGTGAGGTGACGGTGACGATTGCGTGATAGCGTGCGGTTCCGTTAAGCACACATAATGCGAGCGGAAGCTGTTAGCCGGGAAGGCGCTCTGAGCCTATCCACAGTTGCGCCAGATCTCTAAGGTTACGTTTGTATGTACGTGTTACCAGGTATTCCTGCCCACCTTTTACACGCAGCCTGTACTCGCCCGTCGGTAAAGGTTGGATCTCCTCGACGGCTGAAATATTCACGATGACCGAGCGGTGGATGCGGATAAAACCGTGGGGTCTGAGCTTCTCCGCCATGGAAGAGAGGGACTCGCGCACCAAATAGGGATTCGTTCGGTGTCGCAACGAAACGTAATTGCCTTCGGCTTGCACTGCAAGGATGTCGGCTACATCCAAGAGCAGGATGCTACCCTTTGCCTTGAACGCGATTCGTGGCGCATGGCGTTTCGCTATAACCTCCAACTGCCGCAAGGCCCGCATGAGGTTTGCAGCAGCAACCCGGATTGCCGGAAGCGATGATGTATCTTCGGGCTCGCAAGACCGATTTTCCGCCGTCGATTCAAGGTTGTACTCCCCTGCTTGTTGAACAAACATCTCACCGGCAATGGCCTTCTGATCCTGAATCTCGCGGGCGCTCATGATGGAACCCCTTGCATTACCCTTCTCGTTTTTCGACTTCGTGCTACGGTAAGCCAGACGGACGAGTGCGCTGCTTCTATATGCAATGGTCCTACATAACCGGGGCAGCGGACCCGTCTGACCACCTGCCCACGGAAACCACAAAAACGTCGATTGGTTGAACGCCTTTGAATTGTGGAATCAACATTACCGGCGATTTAGGCATGTCGGCACCCCACGCCTTGCCTTCCAGTGGAGGCGCATAAAACATCAAGTGGGCCAGATTGTGATCACCGCGATCGGTGAGATAAGCTCTCCTCGACATCATGTAACTCATTGCACCTGGTTCGAGCGGCGGTAGCTCACCTTTTTCAAATGCTGCTTTGTTGCCCTCGATGATCTCGGCCTTCGTTCGCCCTGCAACCGCCATCTCTGTTCTCTTATAAGTAGCCGGCAAAATGGACCGGGCGGCCGGCGGATTGAAACAGATTGGGCCTCGAATTTTAGGGTTCCAAAATTCCGGCGCGTCGGAGGGGGACATCCACCCTCGCTCGACAACACATACAAAACCATTCTTGCCTTCGACGGCGGTTTCATAGCCATGACGCCCAAGGACCAGAATCTTTGCATCACCTGATATGGCATCCGGAGCTGCGCTTCGAGCCATGGCGATCTCTGCATTTCGGTCTGCCATGAGGTACTGATCGAGTGGCGCCATGCTCGAATACGATATTTTGGGTGCCTGTCCTTGCGATTTTTTTATTCCAATCGTCCCAAGTGTGACGACGAAAATCAGAGAAGCCATCACTGCCAATCGTGCTCGGTTCATCGGTTCCTCCTGTGCCAGAATCACTGCCCTTGCTTAACAACGCGCCCTTTTGACATCAAACGCCGTCCGCCTCTACGCGATTGACGAGGTGCATGAAGAGACTTCAGCCATCCCACGATATTTCTCATCCCCACATTCCACACCTCCGCATCCTGAGCATTCTTGGCTAACATGACGTAGCCCTCGTACATCGCGATCAGAAAACCGGCAGCCTCTTCTGGAACCAAATCGCGGCGGACCGTTCCTTGAACCTGCCCCCTCCGCAAAGCTGTGGCAATTCCTTCTTGCCAGGCATGGAAGATGGTTTCCAACCGCTTACGGAATTGTTCGTCCAGAGCAGACATCTCCTGCGTTAAATTGACCAGAGGACAACCGCCCTTTATATCTTTTGGGCGCACTGATGTCGCCCGGACAATGCCGATCAATGTATTGATCGGGTCCTTGGCCCGGTGCAGAGGACGCAACCACTTGTCGCGGGTGAATTTTGCGATGATCTCTTCGATGATGGCATGTCCAAGTTCTTCCTTGCTATTGAAATGGTGGTAGAGCGCCCCCTTGGTGACATTGGTGGCAGCCAGAATCGTATCGACGCTGGCGCTCTGGAACCCCGATCTGTAGACCTCGTGAAACCCCGCTTGCAGCAAGCGTTCCCGCGTGCGTTCTGGATCACGCAATCGTCGTTTCTTGTCTCCAACACGTAACATACCAACTAGTATGTATGTTATTCATCTGAAAATCAATCGCAATGAGCTGATTTTTGGTTGCGATGTTCCCGAATTTCGTAACCGCTCGCCAGTGTGTATATGAAAAGTTGCAGAAACAGCCGCTCTAGCCGTTGTGGGATGGTCTCAGGAGGCTGTCAGTCCGTCACTCGTTTTCGAACTCTGAAATGCTGGGCCTGTTGTTTCACGTAGTGGTTGCGGACGTGGAACACCAAATGCTTCTTTAGTTGCCGCTCAGCAGGAATTTGTGAAGTTGTGAGGTAATGCTGCCCTCAATTGCACACTAACTGTCCGAGCACCGAGTGACACTTCACGTCAATAGCGAGTCATCTCGGCAACACAACTTTATCGGAGGAAAAGAGAAGGTATGAGCACTTTTAAACAGTTGCGGAATTTCTGGATGCTGTGGGTTACGACGATGGTTCTAGCTTGCGTCAGCAATGCAGTGGCTCAAGTGAGCTACAAAGTGACCGATCTGGGCACTAACAAAAGCAACGACAACTTTAGCATGGCCATGGGCCTCAATAATCAAGGCTGGACGGAGAACATGGATGGGTTTGTGAACCCTCCCGAGAATAATCTTTTTACGACAGTTGCAAGGGGCCGCGCGGTGATCAACCGCGACGGAGTCAACATCGACCTGGGCACGCTTGGAAAGCCCGACTCCGGCAACAGTTGGATCAACTGGGGTGGGATCAACGACCGCGGGGAGGCCGTCGGTATGTCCGAAACAGCTGTTCCGGATCCGAACGGTGAAGACATTTGCGGCTTCGGCACATTCCTTACGTGCGTTCCGTTTCTGTGGCGGGACGGCCAAATGAGCGCTCTCCCGACAGTGGGCGGCAATAACGGGCAGGCCAGCGCCATCAATAACCGCGGAGAAGTCGTAGGATTTGCGGAAACGGCTAACGCCGATCCCACATGCCCGCCTACGCCTTCGGACTTGCCGGTATTATGGGAAAAAGGCCAAGCCCAGCCTCTTCCTACGATAGGCGCCGATCCCGACGGGGTCGCATTTGGGATTAACGATCTAGGCCAGGCCGTGGGCTACTCAGGAGACTGCTTCGCAGCGAAGCACGCCGTAATGTGGCGAAACGGCACTGCCTTCCCGCTTCAAGACCTGGGAGTTGAGCGTTCCAATTTTGGTTTCGCCATTAACAACCTGGGTCAGAGTGTCGGACAAGTCCGCACCGCTGACGGCTCAACCCGCGTCGCCTCTCTTTGGCAGCCGGACGGTACACTCACAGTCCTGGGCATTCTGCCGGGAGAGAGTGCCTCCAGCGCCACCGGCATCAACAGCAAGGGCCAAGTGGTGGGAAGCACCTTTGACTCGGGCTTCAACTGGTCCGGCGGCTTTATTTGGCAGAACCATGTGCTGACCGACCTGAACACGCTAATTCCCGAAAATTCCGGTCTCCTCATTATCAATGCCAGCAATATCAATGAGCGTGGACAAATCTCGGGTATGGCAACGGTGGTCACCGGACCCCATGCGGGAGACATCCACTCAATTCTCTTAACCCCAGTGGACGCAAGCATAGGCAGGTCGATGGCAGATTTCGCGCGTACACACCCGCATTCCAATCTGTCCGGGAATGCGTGCAACCACTTGCGGAGTTTCGGCCCCGGCCGATTTGAGCGATAAAGGCATTTGTTCCCCCCGAGTATGTGCCTGATCTCTGCTCAGTCTGATTCCCCAGACATGACGGCACACACCCGGTTAGGAACCATGAATCCGTGCGGCGTGATAAACGGCACGCCACACGGGTTCTTTTAGCAACCAAGAATATTTCTGACATGTGAGCTGATTCTGCCCGGAATTGCACATTAATTGTTAGGG
Organism: Terriglobia bacterium; assembly: GCA_020072645.1. Taxonomy (NCBI): domain Bacteria; kingdom Pseudomonadati; phylum Acidobacteriota; class Terriglobia; species Terriglobia bacterium. The sequence goes on along the minus strand of JAIQGK010000003.1, from coordinate 724,487 downwards.
AACTGGTTGTCGGCCAACCGGAAACTATCTACAAACGAGTTTCCGGGAAGCGCCAAGGCCCTCCAGTCATGGCATCCGCCACCAGGAAACTGGCCTGTGCCAGCTCTGTTTTGTGACCCGCAAAATGCCCTGTTGTTTATACTCGATACCACATGCGCGAACTTTTACGGTTCTTCTGGAACTCGACCCGTGGACATCGCCTTGCGCCGTGGCGCAGACCCTACCTGCGCTGGCGCATGGAAACGTATTCCGCCTGAAGATGGACAAGATCGGATTGGGGAGATTTCGGCAAATCAAGGAGCGATCCAACGCTCGCGGGCAAAGAGCGTGAAGTCGTACTGACAATCATGGCGTGACACGAAATGCGTTAGTTCCGCACGTCGGTGAATAGGCTGCGCCGCTTGTGATGCAAGATAAATAAAGGAGAATCGAGATGACATTTTCCTCGGATGGCAGGGCATTTCTTAGGCGTGGTGTTCTTGCGGCGGCAGGGCTGGCATTGCTGGCCGTCTCCGCATGCAAGTGCGGCCCGGCAGCCAAGAATACCGACGGGAAGTCTGGCGCGCAGCCAAATTCCACGGCGACGGCGCAGGGCGGCGGGGACGCGGGAATTAATCTGAACTGCGTGATGGACCACATCCAGAATCCGCCAGAGGCCTTCCACTATTCCTACAACAAGGAATCGTCGAACCCTGTGCACGAGGAAGCAGACATCACCCCGCAGACCATCGATGGCAGCTTTAAAAATAACAGCGGGTCTACTTCGATTCATGGCGTGCATTCGGACGCGGCCAGCTGGCAAGGCGCGTGGTCCGGCCTGATGGGGATCTCCGGAATGTCCAGCGCGATCGCGCTTGTCAGGAACAACTCCGCGACTGTGCGCGAAGGCCCGGAAAAAATGAACGGCTATGATGCAATCAAGTATTCCATTGATACCGCGCGGGGCACCGACACGGAAAAGTCGCTCTACCAAAGCGTTCTGGGCACGGGCGGCTTTCAAAAAGGAACAGCATGGGTCACGGCGCAAGGGTGTCCTGTGAAACTCGTTATGGATTCGGAGTTGCACGGTAACGACGGCAGCGTGGAAAAGATCCATTACGAGGTAGCCATGGTCCGGAAATAAACTGAACACCTGCCGCGACCATCAACTCTGAACGCGTATCTTTTGCTGGGTGCGATCTCAGCCATTCCATTCCCGACATTCGAAGTCCCATTCGCGAATCGTGGGCCATCGGCACTGAATTATGGATTAGCGCCGATTAGTGCTGCTATTAGCTGGCGGAATGCGCTGTTGTTTGTACTCAATACCACATGCGCGAACTCTTACGATTTTTCTGGAACTCGACCCCAGGACATCGCTTTGCTCCCTTAATGTTCGAGGCCTCGCGGATGAGAATGTGTCCCCGCAGCGCCTGTATATTTTCTCCACTAGCTCAGTGTTTTCCCTTTCTCTCCAGCTTGACCGTAACATTGGTCACCGCTGATGGATGATCTCGCACGCGCAAATGTAGTATGCATTCTACTCAGGCAACCCGGCAGGCTTTATTCTGAAATGTGACTGAATTGCCAACTACGCAGGTCTTGCCAATCACTCAGGTCAAGCCGCCTCTTCGGACGCGCCGCCTCCGCCCCTTTATTCGATGGTTCGTCATTGGCTTGGGGCTTCTTTGGTCGCTTGCCGCGCTGATCCTTGTGGCAGCCCGATGGATCAATCCGCCCACAACCACGGTGCACATCCAGCGTCGCTTGCAAGCCTGGATTCACCAGAGGCCATATCACGAACGCTACAAATTCGTTCCACTCAGAGAAATCTCGCCCAATCTCCAGCACGCCGTAATCGCCGCAGAGGACGCACACTTTTACCAGCACCATGGATTTGACTGGCATGAGATGCAAATAGCTGCCGAAGGTGATTTGGAAGGCGAACGCACGCGTGGAGCTTCCACCCTCACTCAGCAACTCATTAAAAACTTATTTTTCGGAACAGGCCGCTCTTTCCTCCGAAAGGGCGCAGAAGCCACGCTGGTGCCAGTGGCCGAATTCGTTCTCGGCAAACAACGCATTCTCGAGCTATACCTCAACGAGGTGGAATGGGGTCCTGGCATTTACGGTGCAGATTCGGCGTGTCGTTATTACAACGGAACCGCAGCCCGGAATATAGGCCGGGAAGAGGCAGCACGGCTTGCTGCAATTCTGCCCGCGCCCCTGAAGCGACGCCCCGAGCGCATGAATAAATACAGCACGATCATCCTCGAGCGGATGGACCAAATGGGATGGTAATCGTCGCTGGGGGATTATCAATGCAGCAGCCCCATTCACTCTCGCCTGGTTCTGGTCAACATCGGTAGCAATCCTTCCTCATATCAGCTTGGGGAAGGATTGCCTCGTATGGGAGCAAGCGGCGGCGCATCCGCTGCTGCGCTCCCAGAACAGGACTTCTTGAGAGTTTTGGCTCCTTTTGGCGATAACTCTACACAGGCCGACTTCCCGTTACAAATCCCGGCTCGACAAGTGATTTGGCGATGGTGGGCTCATCGACTTTTTTCCAATTTCGCGGATATCCGTCGCCTATTCAGTTCGCAATGCCTGAATTGGATCGATGCGCGATGCCCTCCACGCCGGGATCAAGCAGGCCAGCACTGCGACAGCCATCAGCATCGCCGCTGCGCCCGCAAACGCCACAGGATCGAGCGGCTGGGTTCCATAGAGCATTGATCGCAGCAGTTGCGTGGCCAGGGCGCTGGCAGCCACGCCAAAAATCAATCCGATAAGCGCAGGGCGCAGCCCTTCGAAAAGAACAAGCCGCAGGAGCTGTGATCGCTGCGCGCCAACCGCAATGCGAAGACCGATATCCGCCGTCCGCTGCGCGGTCAGGTAGGAGAGCACTCCATAGAGGCCGACCGCCGCCAAAAGAAGCGACAGGGCGGCAAAGGCCAACACCAGATTGGCCGCGAAACCCTGGCTGGCAGAGGTCTTGCCGAGAATCTGGTCCATGGTCAGCGCGTTATAGACGGGCAACTCGGGTTCGAGCGCCGAGATTTGTTTTTGGATCGGCATCGACATCGTCAGCGGATCAGCGGAAGTGTACGCAACGATCGTCGCCTCCGAAGTGTAATCGGGAATGCCCGACAAAATAGGGAAGTACATCGTGGGTTGAATCGGCTTGGTAATGTCAGAGACCGTATCTCCAACTTCACCGAGAATCTCGTAAACTTCCCGATCGGTATCCCAGTCCACGCGGACATGCTTGCCGACCGGGTCGTCGCCCGCGAGGTACTGATCGACGAACGTCTTGCTCACAACGACGTAGTGATCGTTAGTGAGTCGCTCGTGTTCTGTGAAGACGCGCCCGCGCAGCAGTGGAATCTGCATCACGCTGAAGTACTGCGGGTCGGCAGTGAAAATGATGGCTTCGTACTGAAGGCTGTAGCTGGGTGCGGGCCGCTCCAGGATGCTGAATACCCGGCCAAATGAGAAGCCCGCCCCCGGTGGAACGGAAACCAATCCCGCGCCGCGCACGCCAGGCAGGCGTCGTAGTCGCTCGAGCAACGCCTCGTGGAAGCGCACGACCTTTTCGCGCGTATCGTACTGGATTTCGGGCAGGCCGAATTTCATGGTGATCACGTGGTCGATGCGGCACCCGAGATCGGTTGTGCGTAGATGCAGGAAGCTCTTGAACAGCAAACTCGCCGAGATCAGCAGGACTACCGTAAGGGCGATTTCCACTGTCAGCATCGTCTTGCGCAGCCGCGCCCGGGAGGCGCTGCTGCCCATCGTTCGCGAGGAATCTCGCAGCCCGGAAAGCAGCCCTCTTCCGGTGGACGAAATTGCGGGCACAAGGCCGGCCAGCAATGCTGCCGCGGCTACCAGGGCCAAGGTAAACGCGAGAACCCACGCATCGACATGCACCGACTCGGCGCGCGGCAGATTGCGCCAATGTGCCGCGAGCCAGTAGGTCGAAGCCAGCGACAGCAGCAGGCCCAGTGCTCCACCGGCCAGACAGATCAGCAAACTCTCCGTCATCTGCTCGCAGATAAGAACAACACGGCTGCCGCCAAGCGCACCGCGGACCGCAACCTCCCTGCGCCGAGTCGCCGACCTCGCCACCAGCAGATTGGTGAGGTTCAGGCAGGCAATCAGGAGCATGCAGCCCACTGCACCCAGCAGTACCAGTAGAGGCGTGCGCACATTCTTCGCAAGATCGTCGATCATCGGCCGGAACCACACGTCTTCGGCTACAGGCTTCGACGCATTGGCAAGGTGGATCTGATACTGCAGCGCACTCACCTCGCTCGTCGCCACCGCTGCGCTCACACCCGGCTTGAGTCGTGCCACCACCATGCTCTGGTGGTCGGCGTGCCCGTAGTCGCCCGGCGAGTACGAGAAGGTCTGCGCATACGGCAGCCAGAATTGAATCTTGGCATCGGGATACGTAAACCAGCTCGGCAGCACGCCAATGACTGTAGTTGGTTTCGTGTCCAGATGAACCTGCTTGCCGATGATCGACGGATCGCCGGCAAAGCGGCGCTGAAAGATGCTCCAGGTCAGCAGCACAACGGGCTGCCCTTCCGGCTGGTCTTCAGCGTCAGTAAAGGTCCGCCCCAAAACCGGCGACACGCCGAGCAGGGGAAAGAGATTGGCCGAACCTGCAGCGCTCTGCACAACTTCAGGTAGCTCACTCTGCACGCCGGAGATGATGCCTCCGTATGCGCGCATGGCGGCCATGTCTTCAAAGCCGTGGCTCTGCGCGCGCCAGTCGCGGTAGTCGCCGGCGGCAACGGTACTAAACCCATCCCCGCGTTCGTCGTGGCGAAAATGATCGTAGAGCATCACCAGCCTGCCGGGATCGCGAAACGGCAGGGGCCGCAGAAGCACAGCACGCACAATGGTGAACAGCGATGTGGTTGCGCCGATACCGAGCGCCATCACGAGCACCGATACGATCGAGAAACTCGGCGAGCGCCACAACGTGCGCACGCCATATTTAAGGTCGCGCAGCAATCGCTCGAGCCAGTTCCAGGTCCACACGGCCCGCGTCTGCTCACGTATCACAGTAGGGTTTCCGAAAGCGCGCACGGCGGCAAAACGGGCCTCTTCCGCGGACAACCCGAACTCCTGTTGTTCCTCTTCTTCCAGTTCAAGGTCAGACTGGAGTTCTCGCGCCAGGTCCTCATCCCGATTCTTCCACGGCCACCATCGCATATCAGCTCTCCTCGGCCGCAGGCCACATCACGCGAGCCACCGCGTCCGCCATCTGCTTCCACTGCGATTCTTCGACCACAAGCTGCTTCTTGCCTTTATCCGTCAACCGGTAGTACTTGAACTCGCGGTTGCGGTCCGGCGCCGTCTCCCACTTGGACACCACCCACCCTCTCTTCTCCAGCCGATGCAAGGCGGGATAAAGAGAACCATGCTGCATCTGCAGAAACTCATTCGTGGCCCTCTGAATATGCTTGCCGATCTGATGTCCGTGCGCCGGCCCATACAGAAGCGTTTTCAGGATCATCATGTCCAGCGTTCCCTGCAGAACGGCACTGCGTTGCTTCGACTCTTTCGGCATGGAAGAGACTCTACCCTCAATAACACCGATGGTAGTTATTCGAATATCAAATCGTCAAGATGCATCGCGAAATGACGAGATCAGGACAACTCACTCATCCGGAGTAGCTTGTGAGCGAATTCACTTATACGTCCTGGTAAACGCGCAAGTGTAGAGAAAACCCAATTAGGGCTGTGGACCCCAAACGCCCGAGAAACGGGCTTCTCGGAAGCGCCATGGCCAGCCGGTTGTTTATACTCGATACCACATGCGCGAACTCTTACGATTCTTCTGGAACTCGACTCGCGGACATCGCCTGGCTCCATGGCGCAGCCCCTATCTGCGCTGGCGCATGGAAACGTATTCCGGCCTGAAGATGGACAAGATCGGCTTTGTGGAGTTCTGGGGATTCATGGTGCGGGAAAGAAAACAGCTTTGCCGTTTTTTGAAGTGGACGGCGGAGATGGATAACTACGCGCGACCGAAGCCGAAGAATCCCTGAGCAATTGGCAACTGGCCAAACTTTTTTACCGCAAAGTTCGCGAAGGACGCAAAGGAAAAAGAGGCACGATTGTCGATAGGCGGCGATAAATCCGATGCCAGTAAACAGCAATGCTAAGGATTCGCCATCAACCAATTCTTCGGAACAAAAGGGTTCCCTCACTCCGTTCGGGACAAGAGCAAAAGCTAGATATCGTACTTCTTCAGCAGATGCCTGAACGATCGATAGGAAACTTTGAGCAGCTCGGCAGCGCGGATCTGAACGCCTCCGGACTGTTGCAGGGCTGATTCAATCAGCGAGCGCTCAACGCCAGCAACGTACTTTTCAAAATCAATTCCATCGCTGGGAACATCCGGGCTGCTGTGGCCGTTGCTGGAAGCGGCTACGGCCCGGGCACGCGGACGGTCAGCCTCAAGATCGACCCGGAGTTCATTGCCGGTTTCCATGGCGACGGCGCGCTCAATGGTGTTTTCCAACTGGCGCACGTTGCCGGGCCATTCAAAGGCTTTGAGCGCATCGAGTGACTCCTGCGAAATCCGCAGGATGCTCTTTTGCGCCGCCGTGGAATATTTCTTAAGAAAATGGTTGGCCAGCAGTTCCACATCGTCACGGCGCTCACGCAGCGCGGGCACCTGGATTGGGATGACGCTCACGCGATAATAAAGGTCTTCACGGAAAGTGGCGTTGGCGATCATCTCCCGCAGGTCACGATTTGTGGCGGCGATCACGCGCACATCGACAGGCGTTTCCTGCGTGCCGCCCACAGGACGGATGGTGCGCTCCTGGAGCACGCGCAGCAGCTTTACCTGCATGGCGAGGCTCATCTCGCCGATTTCATCGAGAAAAATTGTTCCGCCGCTGGCCACTTCAAAAAGGCCGCGCTTGTTCTGGCTGGCTCCGGTGAAAGCGCCTTTTACGTATCCAAAGAGTTCACTTTCGAGAAGCGTTTCCGGAAACGCGCCGCAGTTGATGGAAACGAACGGCTCCGAGGCGCGAGTGGAACACGAATGCACGGCGCGGGCGACGAGTTCTTTGCCGGTGCCGCTCTCACCATAGATCAGCACGGTGCTGGCGGTGGGCGCGACGGTGCGGATGGTGGCTTTTAGTTTTTCAATGACCGGACTGCTGCCAATAAAATTATCGAGTGAGTTGCGGCTGGCGGCATCGCGCTTGAAAGCAAAGTTTTCCCGTTGAAGCACCAGGGTTTCAAGGGCGCGTCCCACGGCGAGCTTTAGTTCTTCCAGCAGGCCGGGGCCTTTATGGATGTAATCAAACGCTCCGCCTTTAACTGCCTGCACAGCGGCTTCATAATCTTCAACGGCGGTGATAAGAATGACGGAGGTTTCCGGCGACGACTGGCGAGCAAAACGCAGCACTTCAATGCCGTCCGTCTGCGGCATCTTGATATCGGTGATCAAAAGCTCATAATTGGCGGAGCTAAGTTTCTTTTTTGCCGCTTCACCGCCGTTCACGGTCTCAACGCGATGGCCGTCTTTGCGCAGCGAAATATCCAGCATTTCGCAAATCGAGCGCTGGTCATCACAGACAAGAATGCTAGCCATGCGAGACCTCCTGGTTCAACGGCATTTCTTCAGGCTCAACCGAGGCGGCCCTGGCGTGAAGGATTTCCAAAATAAACTCCGCTCCGCTGCCCAAAGTTGACTGAGCAAAAATTCTGGCCCCATGGGCCTGCACGATCTGGTAAACGATGGCCAATCCCAGGCCGGTACCGCCTTCAAACTGAGACTGGAATGGCTCAAAGATTTTCTCAGTGAGATTGGGGGCAATGCCCGGGCCAGTGTCACGAATGCCGATGCGCAGAAAATCTCCCGATTCGCGCACAGACACTGTGATGGTCCCTTTGCCCTGCATGGCGCGCACCGCGTTTTCCAGCAGGTTCCACAACACCTGCTTGATCCTGTCAGCATCCACGGCTGCAAACGCGTCAGGCACGGCGTAGTCGCGCACGATAGTAAGATCTTTTGTCTGCGACCGGTTGGCAAGAAGCACCAGCGCATCTTCTATCAAGGGGATCAGATCCATGCGCGAGAACTTGAAACTCTTTTCGCGGGAATAAACCAGGAAATCAGAAATGATGGCATTCAGCCGCGTGGATTCGCGGGTGATGATGTTAACGAGGGTCTTCTGTTCTTCATTGAACGGCGTGACTTCAGCGAGCACGTTGATGGAGCCGGCAATCGAAGCGAGAGGATTACGAATTTCATGAGCTATGCCAGCGGCCAAACGTCCTACGGCGGCAAGCCGATCGCGCCTGCGAACTTCACCTTCGAGCCGACGCAGTTCGGTACGATCCTCAAAGGTATAAACGTAGCCGATGGTTCCCTGCTCCGGCACGATGAGAGCCGTTACGTTTACGTCGAAAGTTTTTTCCAGGCCTGACGGCGTCAGACCGCGGACCTCACTCTGGACGGAAAGCAAATTGATGGTGGGAAGCGGATCAAGAAACAGTTCAGAAATGTGACGTCCGTAAACCGAAGACGCTGTGCGCTCAAGGACTTTTTGTCCGGGAGCGTTCATCAACGTGATGCGCCCTTCAAGATCTGTGGTGATGAGAGCGCTACGAATGGAGTGGATCACGTTTTCATGCAGCGCCTGCAGACTGAGCAGTTCGCCGCTCTTGTCGCGAAGCTCCACGCCCGCCTGTCGTAACTTTGAAGACAATGAACTGGAGAGATGCGCCACCGCCAGATACGCGCAGAAATTGATGATGATAACAACCTGAAGAGACTTGAGATCGCCACGCGCGGAATATTGGAAAGAAGGTATGCGCTCAAAGTAACTCAATTCCAGAAGCGCGCCGAAACAAATAAAAGAAACCGCCGCCGTTACGTAGGCCCAGTAGCGAGGCAGCAGAATGCTGGCAACGATAATGGCGAGAGGATAGAGGAAGTTGAAAAACGTGTCGATGCCGCCGGTGACGTAAACCAGCGCGGTGATGAAAGCGAGATCGGTAAAAATCTGCACGAGGGCCTGGCGCTTGGATTCCTGCCAGAGCGAGGCCAGCAACATGAAGAAGAAAGAAACAATAAACCAGGCGACAATTACAGTTTCAAAAAAGCGGACATTGACGTTGTTGGGCGTCAGCTTGGCAATGAGAAGCTCAACAGCAAGGAGAATCGAGATGACGATGACACGAACTTTCACAAGCCATGCCAGCCACGCCCGCTCGTTAAACCTGATGTCTCCCATTTTCGCCTGTTTCTTGTTGTGTTTCGAGTGAAGACCCGCCTGCAGAACAGGCGGGCCCCGATTGTTGCTTGATTCGCGTTCGGCGAATCGTTAGCCGGAGAGTTTCGCAATCATTGAGAAGAGCGGCATATACAAAGAAATTACAATGCCGCCCACCGCGACGCCGAGGAAGCCAATCATGATCGGCTCCAACAGCGTGAGCATGTCCTTGGTTGCGGAGTCCACTTCATCTTCATAGAAATCTGCGATCTTCTGCAGCATTGCGTCCATGGCGCCGGTGGCTTCACCGACTCCAATCATCTGTGTAACCATGTTGGGGAACACGCCGCTTTCTTTGAGCGGATCAACAATGGTCCGGCCCTCTTCAACGGCTTTCCGAACTTTCATCAATGCATCTTCAAGAACGGCGTTTCCTGACGTTCTTGCGGTAATGGTTAAACCTTCAAGAATGGGAACGCCCGAAGTGATCAGCGTACCCAGGGTACGAGTAAAGCGTGCCACGGCAATCTTGCGCAGCACTGTGCCAAGGACGGGCAGGTTCAACAGCATCTTGTCGAACATATACCGGCCTTTGGGATCTTTGCGGATGTACCTGATTGCCACAAAAATGAGCACCATGCCACCTATCACGAGCCACCAGAAGCGTCCGACAAAATTGCTGAGCCCGATAACGATCTTTGTCGGCAGCGGCAAATCAACGCCCATGCTGACGAACATGTTGGCAAAGATCGGCACCACGAATTTGAGCAGACATCCCACAACCAGCGCGGCAATAGAGATAACGGAAATCGGATAGATCAACGCCGACTTCACCGCGGCTTTCAGCTTCACGGCTTTTTCGACGTAAGTGGCCAGGCGCTGAAGGATGGTATCCAGAATACCGCCGGCTTCACCCGCTTCAATCATGTTGGTGGTGAGATCGTCAAAGATCTTCGGGTACTGCCGCATCGCGTTCGACAGCGTGGAACCGCCTTCAACGCTTTGCCGCACGCCGGTCAGGCACTTCTGGAAGATCTGGTTTTCCTGGTTTGCCGCCAGAATTTCCAGGCACTGCACCAGCGGAAGACCTGCGTCAATCATGACGGAAAACTGCCGGAAGAAAACGGCCGTGTCCTTGACAGGTACTTTGCCGGTGCCCAGTTTCGGAAGGGCGAATTCTTTTCCCTTCTCTTTGATGGCCCCGGGGGTAATGCGTTCGCGGCGCAACTGCATGGTGACCGCGGCCTTGCTGTCAGCTAACCGTTCCCCGGCGACTTTCTTGCCCTGGGGGTCGGTCCCTGTGAATGTAAATACCGGCATACCGTGAACTCCTCTCGTCCTTTTTGCCTACCGACATCACTTGCCAACCCCGGGGGAGGCTGGAAAAACTTTTACCTGCGCTGCGGAGTGGCCGCGGCAACTTTCGGCGCCTGCACTCCGCGATTAATCATGTCCTGCAACTCATCCGGCATGGAAGAACGCGCCAACGCGGTCTCCAGCGTGATGGCTTTCTGGAAATAAAGCGTCGCCAGCGACTGATTAAACGTCTGCATGCCGAACTTATCCTGGCCTGACTGCATCGACGAATAAACCTGGTGGATCTTGTCTTCGCGAATCAGGTTGCGCACCGCTGCGTTGGGAATAAGAATCTCCATGGCCATGGCGCGTCCTTGTCCGCCCACACGCGGCAGCAGCGTTTGGCAAAGAATCCCTTCCAACACCAGGGAAAGCTGTGCGCGAATCTGCGACTGCTGGTGCGACGGAAAAACGTCGATAATACGGTTGATTGTGGAGGCCGCCGAATTCGTGTGCAAGGTGCCAAAAGTCAAGTGGCCGGTTTCCGCAATGCGCAGGGCCGACTCAATCGTCTCCAGGTCGCGCATTTCGCCGATCAGCACCACGTCCGGGTCTTCACGCAGCGCGGCGCGCAGCGCGTTGGAAAACGACTGCGTGTCGGAATGGACTTCGCGTTGGTTCACCAGGCAGCTCTTGTTCTGGTGCACAAATTCAATCGGGTCTTCGATGGTAATAATGTGGTCGTGGCGCTCTGTGTTGATCTTGTCCAACATGGCCGCCAGCGTCGTTGACTTACCGGAGCCCGTGGGACCAGTAACCAGAATCAGGCCGCGAGGCTTATCGCACAACTTGGAAATCACGTTCGGCAGGTTCAACTGCTGGAATGTTTTGATCTCAAAAGGAATTACGCGGTAAACGGCGCCCACGGCGCCACGCTGATTGAAACAGTTACCGCGGAAGCGGGCCAGCCCTTTCAATCCGAACGAGAAATCCAGCTCCAGCGTTTCTTCAAAGCGATGCTTCTGCGCATCGGTGAGCACGCTATAAGAAAGCTGCTTGGTTTCCGACGGCGTCAGCGGCGGCATATCCAGCGGCTGCAAATGCCCGTGAACGCGCACCTGCGGTGGTGAGTTGGTGGTGATGTGGAGGTCACTGCCAGACATGTCCAGCATCTTCTTTAACAGATCGCTTAGTGTCACATTCATGGTGATTCCCTGTTCTTCCTAATGACTCTTGGCTCTCGACTCTTGCTCTTTGCCTTTAGCCCGTCTCGCCTGCATCTGCTTTAGCTGAGCTAATTGCCAATTGCTAGTTGCTAATTGCTGCTTAGTGCAATGTCTCTCTTGCCACTTCTTCCAACGTGGTAACGCCTTCCTTCACTTTCACCAAACCGCTGCGCCGCAGCGTGATCATGCCGCGTTCAATGGCCTTCTTTTTTAGCTCCACGGCGGAAGCGCCAATCAAAATCAATTCGCGGATTTCGTCGTCCACTTCCATCACTTCATACAATCCGGCGCGGCCTTTGTAGCCTGTTCCGTTGCACACAGAGCAGCCTTTGCCCTTGAAAATCTTTACCGTCTTGGCCTCTTCTGGGGTAAATCCGGCGTCCACCTTGGCCTGCGGTGGCATGGGAACTTCTTCACGGCATTCAACACAGATACGCCGGATAAGCCGCTGCGCGCAGATCAAGTGCACGGCTGTCGCCACAAGAAAAGGCTCAATGCCCATGTTCATCAAACGGCTGATGGTTTCCGGCGCGCCGTTGGTGTGCAGTGTGGAAAGCACCAAGTGTCCGGTAAGAGCGGCCTTAATCGCAATTTCAGCGGTTTCAAAGTCGCGGATCTCGCCTACTAGGATCACGTTGGGGTCCTGCCGCAAAAAGGCGCGCAGCGCCGCGGCAAAATTCAGGCCAATGGATTCCTTCATCTGCACCTGATTGACGCCGTGCAACTGGAACTCTACCGGGTCTTCCGCGGTAATAATGTTGGTGTCAGGCTTGTTGAGCAGTGAGACGGAAGAATAAAGAGTGTTGGTTTTGCCTGATCCCGTGGGGCCCGTGACCAGCACCATGCCGTAAGGCTTGAGCACAGCGCGCTGGAATTTTTCCAGCGACTCCGGCTCAAAGCCCAGTTTGGTCATATCCAGCCGCAGGTTTTCTTTATCCAGCAGCCGCATGACAACTTTTTCGCCCCACAGCGTAGGCAGGCAGTTTACGCGAAAATCGAGTTGCTTTTTCTTGCCGCCAATCTGCATCTTCAGCATGATGCGCCCGTCCTGCGGCAGGCGCTTTTCGCTGATGTCCATCTTGGCCATGATCTTGATGCGCGAGGTGATGGCGTCTTTCAATTTCATAGGCGGAGACATAATGTGCTGCAACACGCCGTCAATGCGGAAGCGGACGCGGTATTCTTTTTCGTAAGGCTCAATATGGATGTCGCTGGCGCCGCGCTTCACCGCGTCCGTCATCACAATATTCACCAGCTTTACGATGGGCGCTTCGTCGGCCGATTTTTCCAGTTCGGCCAGGTCCATCTCATCCTGGTCGGCTTGCAGTTCAACGTCAGCCTCGTCACCCATTGCGGCCAGCAGCTCATCCACATTCGATTCCTGCTGCGAACCGCCGTAAGCTTTCTCAATCGCGTCCATGATGGCGGATTCAGACGCCACCACCGGCTCAATGTTGAAGCCGGTCATGAACTTGATATCGTCCATGGCAAACACGTTCGTCGGGTCCACCATGGCAATCGTCAGCGACGCGCCAACGCGGCTGAGCGGAAGAATCTGGTAGCGCTTGGCTGTCTCTTCCGGAATCAGCTTGACTACGGAAGAATCGATTTCAAAATATTGCAGATTAATGGCGGGAACGCCGTACTGCCGCGAGAGAAAATTCGTGACTTCCTCATCGCTTACAAATCCCAGGTGGACCAGCGTGGAACCCAGGCGTGAATTGGGGCCGGACTCACGCTGCGCCTTCAGCGCCTTATCGAGTTGGTCGTGCGTGATGATCTTCTCTTTGACCAGAAGATCGCCTAGCCTTTGCGACATAGTCAGTAGCAGGTCCTGGATGAATTTGTCTCAAGCGCACCATGTCTCAAAGAGGCCGGGGGACAGCCGCTGGCGAGCGGGAAAACTTGAGTAGGGCGATTGTGTGCCGGGTGACAGAAATTGTCAATCAGCCGTTCCCCTCTAAGGTTCATGCACTTACGGGAAGAGTAAACAGGCACGATTGGAGAATTAAGGGAAAGCTCGGATGCCGGGCGCTTTGCCCAATATTCCCAATATTAAGGATGTGACATTTCCCGGGCCGTCCCCTAGCGGGAATTCCTTAAGCGGCCAAGAAAATTGCGGACCGCAGGCCCCGGGTCACCAATCAATTGGCGGCGGCCCTCCGCTCCCAGTCTGGTGCCTTAGTTACCGCCACCCGTTGGATATCCAGCACGCTATTTATTATTGCTCGCAGGCTCGACTTCATTGATGCTACCGTGGATCAGCAAGGGCGGTTCTCGTGGGATATGCCGATGGGTGCATTGGCGCATGTGTCACTGCCGGACCAAATTCCTTTAGCGCACAGGGCACCATCGCGCGCCAGGCGACGGGAAAGGGCTTGTTCGCAGCTTTTGATGGAAGATCTAATCAGGAAACGACCCGCTCAATGAGTAAGAACGCTCTCGCATTCCAAGGACCGCAATGAATTGTAGGAGCGTCCAAACTAAAGCCGGTATCGATCACTCCGCGACAGTAGCATACCGCAGCACGGCAACGGAGGCTTCAGCGCATGCCGTGCAGAATCTCTTATGCCGATGGAAAGCCTCGTCGGCCTCACGGTGAGTGTCGCCCAGGGTTTCTATTTCTTGCATCTCATTGTCGTCTTTTTTAGCGCTGGAAAAAAACTCCAGCAGCCGTGCTTTAAACAACTCATCTGCATGGGACGCCCTGGCAAAGAGCTCCCTCCCCCGTGTGCAAAGTTGTTGGTGCATGGCCGTGATTTTCGCCCGAGTCGGCAATGAAGTCCATAGGCTTTACAGGCTTTTTACATCGAAGATGGACAGAATTTACTTAGAGAGATTTCTTGCGCGAAGCTGCTTTACATAGTGGTCGCTTCAAGATTAGCCGCCGCTCTCACGCAACAAACTTATAGCCCAGACCCGGAACGGTCACGATCATGGCAGGCTGCTTGGGATCTTTTTCCAGCTTCTGCCGCAGACTCCCGACGTGCACATCCACGGTGCGTGTGAAAGTTTCTTCGCTGTAGCCCCAGACTTCTTTCAGTAGCACTTCGCGGGACAATGTGGTTCCCGGATTTTGCGCAAAGTAACGGAGCAAGCGGAATTCCCGCGCGGAAAGCGGCAGCACCTTGCCTTCACGTGAAACAGTTGTGCCTTTCAGGTCGATCCGCACTGGGCCAAACTGTAATACATCCGCTTCCTTTGGATGCACCGCGCCACGCCGGATCTGCGCCTCAATCCGCGCCAGCAGTTCCAGCACTTCAAAAGGCTTGGTTACGTAGTCATCCGCACCGATCTTTAATCCCAGAACTTTATCCACCAGTTGGCCGCGCGCGGTAAGCATGATGATGGGCGTTGCGATCCCGGCTTTGCGAATGTCGCGGCACACGTCATTGCCGTTTTTCTTCGGCAGCATCACATCCAGGATCACCAGGTCATACGCGCCTTCAATGGCTTTGCGCAGACCTTCTTCGCCGTCCGATGCCGTATCCAGCGCGTAGCCTTCCGCCTTGAGACGGTCGGAGAGCGTCATGCGCAGGTCTTCTTCGTCTTCCACCAACAGGATTCGTTCGGTCATCGGGAGAAGCCCGGCTCCGCGCCCGCCGGTTTATCCGTCGCGCCGTGAGTTTCTTCCGCCTTGCGTTCCTGCGCTACCGGAAGATGAATAGTAAAGGCGCTTCCCTTGCCCAGCTCGCTGCTTGCAGTAAGGCGCCCACCCATCGCTTCCACGATTGTCCGCGCCAGCGGCAATCCCAGGCCGGTTCCATGGATTCCGGATTCACTTACCGCGGGGCTGCGGTAAAAAGGCTCAAAGATATGTTTGATCTCGTCTTTGCTAATGCCGATT
The DNA here is from genome assembly GCA_020072645.1 of Terriglobia bacterium. NCBI lineage: Bacteria > Pseudomonadati > Acidobacteriota > Terriglobia > Terriglobia bacterium. The sequence goes on along the minus strand of JAIQGK010000003.1, from coordinate 708,888 downwards.
CCCTTGTCTTCCACGGTCAATTTCACTTCCTCAACGCGGCCAGAGCCTTTCACAGCGACCGCTGAAATCCGCAGCCACCGGTTCTCTCCGCCATATTTCACGGCATTGGTAATCAGGTTCTGCAAGCTGCGCACCAGCGCGGAAAAGTCGGCGTTCACCGCCGGCAATCCGCTCTCAATACGGCGTTCCACGGTGAATCCCGCCGCTGCCACCTCAGAGCTTGTGCCCTCCAGCGCGGCATCAATTACCTCTGAGATACCTACCCGCCCGTATGAAAGATTGCGTTGCGGTTGCTGCGTCGCCGCAAAAAGTAATACCTGCTCTACCAACTGAGTCAACTGCCGGCTCTGCTTTACGATGGTGTTGCCGTAACGGACCAGTTGCTGCTTGTCTTCCACCACGCCATGGGCAATGTTTTCCGCCGCCGACGAAATAACCGCCAGCGGTGTTCGCAACTCGTGTGAAACGCCCGCCACAAAATCCATCTGCAGCCTCGCCAGCCTGCGCGCCCGCTGGCTTGCGACAACGATCAGCCCCATCGTAATAGCCAAAACTCCCAGCACGCCAAAGCTTGCCATCAGGTTGCGCCGCCGCAATGCGCCCACGGCCGCTTCCACCGATCCGCTCTTGTGTGTGGCCGTGACCTGCCACATGCCATGGCTTTCAGCATAATGAAATGGATCAAATCTTGGCAGCCGCTCCAGCGCCGCCATGTGCTGCTCATCGCTTTGCTGCGTGCGATCGGCGCGGGGCCGCGCAGGCCCAAAAAATTCCATGCCCGCTTCCGGCGGTCCCGTATGTCCGAAAGGAGGCCCCACCAGATTTAAAGTTGCGTCCGGTGGCCGGTCCTTCTCTTCGCCCGATCCAGGCCCGGACGAATAAATCACGCGCTCGCCATCATTGCTTACCGCTTTAACCGCAACGTAGTAGTCCATTCCCGATGCGCTGCCAAAAAGCTTTTGCGTCAGCTCAGGAAAAATTTCTTTTTGCAGCACGCTTGGATTTAGCTGGATGACCAGCCACGTAACATCGGCCCTGTTCACAGGTCCGTCTGAAGACGTGTGCCGCCGGATGGGATATGCCACAGCCGGTATCGATTGGTCAATGGCCCAGGGCATCATCATCTCCTGCATGCGCCCACGCATTCCAGTTCCTCTGCGCAAGCCTTGCCGCGGGCGTCCATCAAAGTTTCGTCGCGGCGCAAACTCAGAATGCCGCACGCGCTCATGCGCTTCAGACCCTCCGGCTGGCGGATGATGCGCCGTGGTGATCTCCAACAACCGTTGTTGCATTGGATCAAATTCTGCCGGCCATGCACTCCGTTCAAACTGCCCGCTGGCCGGGTCAAACCGCAACGGCTGCTGGTGCGTGGGATCAGCCCATAGATAGATATGTGAAACCAGGTTTGGATGCGCCGCGGTCTGTTGCAGGCGATGAAATTGGTCGCTCAGCTCTTTGGGATTACTCGCTTCAGAACTGTCCGCGATGGTCCTTATTTCAACTGCAACCGCGCCTAGCTCGTGGTTAAAATCCTGCCGGAAACTCGCTAAAGACGTGTGCAGGTTGGCGAGCATCTGCGACAGTGTGGCATCGCTCACCTGTCCGCTCCACCGATATTGCAGTACGGCCAGGCCTACCAACACCGCCGCCATCGCGGGTATCGCCACCCATCGCAGAAGACGTTCTCTGGCCTGTGCTTTATTCATTCACTTAGACTTGATAGACGGTAGGCAGCGCGCGCCTGATATTCCGTGCCGATTCTCGCCTCATTAGATTATATGTCTGCGTCATTCCGGCTGCGCAATGTCCTCTGCTCGCTGGCCTGGGCGCAGAGGCCGCTCCAGCAATGCGCTGAGTTCCGGCAGGAATCTGGGCTTGTAAATCACCGCCTTCGCTCCGCATCCGGCACAGGCCGCGCGAAATCGCGGGCTCGTGTCCATGGACATCAGGATGACCTCAGTCCCAGGGGCCATCTGGGAGAGCAGCAGCGTCGTTCTTAGCCCACTCATCCCTGGCATGTCCGCGTCCATCACAACCAGCTCCGGTTTGAGTTCAAGCACGGCATCCAATGCCTGTGTACCGCTCTCTGCCCGGCCAGTTACTTCCACCACCTCATGATGTTCCAGGAGCGAGCAAATCGCGTGCAGGATTGTCTCCGAGTCATCCACCACCAGCGTCCTTTTCCTGACCGGCGCCAGCGGAACTGGTTCAACCGTTTGCGTACGGATTGCTAACGATCCCAGAGACATACAACACCTCGTCCGAAAAAATTCCCTAACGTAAAGATTAATCAGACTTTGAGCCTTCCGGAGTAAACAAGCCGACAAGGGTTTGTAAAGTTCTTGTAAAGAACCGTCTTAGGCTGGATTTTAAAGGTGTATCTGCAAATATGTCAGGCAGGTGAAGGACAGGACGCCCGTAAAAAACCAGGAAAAACCTCAGGCGATCCTGTCCTTCGTCGCGGCTGCGCCAACTTAGAAAGAAGCGCCTGGCGGCGGATCACCGGGCCCACCATGCCCACCGTGTCCCCAGCCGTGCCTACGCATCCCCATGCCACGATGGCTTTCAAGATCGTTCATCTTGGCCTGCTGGTCGGGCGTAAGTGTCTGGTAAAACGCAGCTTGCGCCTTGGCATGTGCCGTAATCATCTGCGTGGTAAGGTTGCCGATTGTGTTGGCCGCCTGCTCAATCCCGGCGCTATCGTTCTTCTGGATTGCCGCTTTCAGGCTGTCATGCGCCGACCGCATCTGGTCATGGTTTGCTTTGGCATTGCTCGCTGCGTCGCTGAAAATCGTGTTCGCCTGCTGTTGCTGTTGGGGCGTCAATGACAGCTGCTTGGTCAGGAAGTCAAGATGGCGCTGCGCCATCTTCCCCGGGTCGGGCGGATTACCGTGTTGCGCCATGGCAAAAACGCTCGCCAGGGCCAGGACTGCGGTTGTTACTTTCAAGAGGGTTGTTCTCATTTAAGTGTTCTCCGTGAAAATGCTCTTTGTAAATCTATGAATAAAGCCCTTTTTGCTGCTGAAGAATGCTGCCTATGAATCAGCGCAAAAGCGCTGCATTACCGTACCGAACTCCTGCCGGAAATTCTCTTTGTGGACAAAATCAAATGCGCCCGCCTCTTCGCAAGCTTTCCGCAACTCAGGCGATTCGTCTGTAGACATGAGCACCACCCGCGCTGACGGGAACCGGTGCGCGAAAAACCACGCCAGGGTAAGCCCATCGAGATACGGCATGTTCACGTCCATCAGGACCATGTCCGGTTTTGTTTTCATTACTGTCTCAATGGCTTCGACGCCTTTCCCATCGCGCGCCACCACATCAATTGCGGGATCAAGTTCCAGCAGTTCGCAAGCCACTTGCAGGAACGTTGGTGAATCATCAACCACAACCGCTCGAATACGGCTGGGATCAGGTTTGCACAAGACTTCTTGCGCCAGTTCATTTCTCAACATCACTTGAGCAGGTGCTGCCATCCGTCCTCACCTCGGTAAAACGTCCTGTGTTTATAGGAACACCTTTCCTTGGCATGGTGGGTAAAATGGCGGGCAGCGCGATGTAAAGAGGGTGTAAAGAAGGGCTTTCCATGGCACAGCGGCTGTCTTGAGCGCAAAATTTAGCGAAGTTTTGGCTAGATCGATAGCGCCATTCGCAGAGCACGATCAACGTCTGCAATCTTTGCGGGAGGAAGCTGTGCTACGAAGTGTGAGAGCTCTGTTTTCCGCAGACTGACCAAATTGTCACACATGATCCAGCTTGGATGTTTCAATCCTTCCTCCGGCCCGATGGCTACTTGCGTTGAGAGCGCCTGACCATTGGAGAACACAGGAGCGCAGACTACGGTGGAGAATTTTGAATCGATGAGCACCTGCCGGCTTACTATAACAAATAGACGATGCTGCTTGGCATCGCCGCCAGGCTTGTGCACTCGATAGATTTCACCACGCTTCATCTACCGGGTCACTCGTCGCCGACTTGATAATCCAGGATATCTGCAGCCTCCAGATTGAGGGTGTCTGCCGCATCATTGAGCAATGCCAGGTCGCGAGCCTCGGTGGCCACTCTCTCTCTTTCGCGAAGGTAACGACGCAATACCCGCTCTATTATTGCTGAACGTGAGTGTTTCGTTCCTGCCAGACGGTCGATCCCAGCCAGGACCTCTGGGGAAAGCGTGACCGAGGTCTTTTCTTTCATAGGAGAATTATACTACTTATTATCTTACTCAAGTAGTATTTTTGATGTTCGCGCTTACCACCGCAGCGAACTTTGAGATCACAGGCGTAATGTGTTTTCCTGCCACTGTCCATACCTTGTCACATTTGTCATCCCCATGCCCCGGTGATAACATCGCTAGCTTGTGGAGGTTGTCTGATGTCGGATAGAGATAGCGGTAACAGTCTATTGTGGTTCCTTGCTGGACTCGGTTTTGGCGCGCTGATGGGCGTGCTTTATGCTCCCCGCTCTGGCCGCGAAACTCGCGATGCCCTGAAGAACACCGCGCAGGAAGGCGGAGAATACATAAAGACCCGCGGACGTGAAGCCAAGGAAACCGTGAGCCAGTGGGTCGATCGCGGCAAGGACGTCGTCGGTCAGCAGAAGGAGAAGATCAGCGCCGCCATTGACGCCACTCGTCAGGCGTATCGTGAAGCTTCAGAAGGCAAAAAAGGCTCCTAGAGGCAATCGATACTCAAGTGGATAATCACATCATCACAGCCTTTGTGGTCGTCGCCGCGGTAGCCATTGTGGTGCAAATGGGCGTTCTGCTTGCTCTCTACATGGCGCTGCGGCGGACCTCAGAGCGTATGGAAGGCATTGCCGGACGCCTGGAACAGCAGGCCACTCCGGTACTGGCCACCGCCGCCGCGATTCTTGACGACGCAAAGCCGAAAGTTGCCGAAATTACTACCAATCTGGCCGAGACATCCGCGTCCCTGCGCACTCACGCGGGCCAGATTGGCAACGCCGCCAGTGAAATTGCGGAGCGTGCGCGCATGCAGGCCGCTCGCCTGGACGAGTTCGTCATCAGCGCCGCTCACAAAGTTGAAGCCACCACTGAACTGCTGCAAGACAAAGTCCTCTCGCCCATGCGCCGCGTGCGCTCGATAGTGACGGCTCTCAACGCCGGACTGAGCTTCTTCAAATCGAACCGCCCACGTCACAGAAAAAATTCCGGCGAAGTTGAAGACGAAGAAATGTTTATTTGATTTGCCCTGTCCCGAGCGCAGCGAGGGATCCCTATACCAACTTCAGTCTCGAATTTTGTGGATATGCTATATCCACTACGGCAGGTTTGAGGCTGATGATTCACTCACCCTACGACGCGCCATCCGGTGGCGAGCCACTAGAATTCTAGACATCTTCGATCAGTTGCAGAGATGACTCGACGCGCAAGTCTCGCCGCTTATATGTTTCCGCCTCTATCGCATTTGTTTTTTGATCAGCGCTTATCTGCGAAGATCTGCGGCGAACTACCTGCCGAAATGGACCGATACATGTCCGCCGGGCGGGATTCTCGATCCAGCCGCCGGTGACTGTTCCTGCCCCACTCCGCTGCCATTGACTTCCAATTCCAGTCCCGCCGACTCGGCTTCTTCCAGCGCTGCACGCAATGATTTGCCGTGAAAATCAGGGACCAGCACTCCGCCGGCAACATCAAGCACAACAGTTCCGTGCGGCGGATTGTTCGTCTCAAGAGCGGTGTTCTGTAGCGTCGCTGCGGGTTGGGTAGGACCGATCAATGGAACCGCCGGCTTCACTATCTTGCTTGTCGCCGCAACGGTCCGCACCTTTGGATCCTGCTGCACCGGCGCTTGCTGCGGCGTAGTCTGCCCTTGTGACGAAGTCGGAGCAGCCTGGGTATCTACATTCTCTTGCGCGCTGGCAATGTAATCCGGCGCTCCTTCAGCAATGTCATCTTCTTTAGTGTGCGCTTTCAGCCACATGCGTCTGGGATCCTGCAATTCCACATCGTGCGGCACACTCATATAGGCCAGCACCTGCTGTGCAATGCGAGCAAACACCGGAGCAGCAGCCTCTCCGCCGCCATCTTTGGGATATCCCCCCGCCGGAGAATCCAGCACCACCAGCACCGTAACGGCAGGATTATTGACCGGAGCAAAGCCCGCAAACGACGCGATGTGCTTGCTATGCGAATATCTGCCGCTGGCATCTATCTTTTGCGCTGTGCCGGTCTTGCCCGCGGAACTATAGCCATCGAGAATCGCTTTCTTGCCCGTTCCCCGCAATACCACGCCTTCCATCATGTGCTTCATTTCGGCCGCCGTAAGCGGAGAAATCACGCGCCTGCCCATCGGAGGATGAAACGCGATCAGCTGCGGCGTGCTTCGGGGCGCTGTGGTTCCAGCAACAATCCGCGGAGCCACATACAGCCCATCATTCGCGATCGTTGAAACCATGGACGCCAGCTGCAGCGGCGAAACGCCAATCTCCTGTCCCATGGATATAGCGCCAATGCTCACCTTCGACCAGCGGCTTACCGGCTTGGTCAATCCACGAGTCTCGCCCGGCAATTCAATCCGCGTCTGCGCGCCAAAGCCGAACGCGCGTATGTAGCGGTCAAAGCGGTCCTCACCCAGGCGCAGCGCAATCTTAATTGCTCCTACGTCGCTGGACTTTTCCAGGATTTGTGTCACCGTCAACCCGCCGTACGCCTTGTGATCGTGTATGCGAAGCCCGTTCAGCACGATCGAACCCATCTGGCAATCAACTACCTCGTCCGGGGTCGTGATCTTCTCTTCCAGCGCGGCGGCCAGCGTCACCAGCTTGAATGTCGATCCCGGCTCATAGACATCACTCACCGATCGATTTTTCAGCGCCTGCGGATTTACTTTGTTAAAGACATTCGGATTAAATGTAGGCCAGTTTGCCAGCGCCAGCACTTCGCCGGTATGCGGGTTCTCCACAATCACGGTGCCCGCCTCGGCATGCGTATCGTCGATGGCCCGCGCCAACTCACGCTCCACGATGTACTGAATTTTTTCATCGATGGTGAGCACCACGTTCTCGCCGGGATCGGGTTGCTTTTCCACGCGGCCCAGCCAGCGCCGCTTGTTGTCCATGGTGATCAGCATCTTGCCCGGCTTGCCCGTGAGCTTTGACTGGAACTCGCGCTCCACTCCGCCGAGCCCATCATCGTCCAGTCCCACATAGCCCAGCACCTGGGCGGCAAGTTCACCTTTGGGATAAAAGCGTTTTGCTTCTTTCTGGAAGTAAATGCCCTTCAGGTTCAGTGCTCGGATACGGGCGCTGGTCGGGTTATCAATCTTGCGTGCAATCCAGGCAAATGCATGCGAGGCGCGCATGCGCTCTTCAATCTCACTCGCATCGGCCTTAAGCACACGCGCCAGCACCTGCGCTGTGGAATGAACGTCAGGCACTTCGGAGGGCACTGCAAAAACCGAATCCACATTGACCGTCATCGCCAGCTCATTGCCGCGACGATCATAGATATTGCCGCGCACCGGCGAAACTTCAATGCTGCGCTGCTGCTGCTTGGCCGCGCGCTGCGTGTAGTCGCCGTAATTGATGATCTGCAACCAGACCAGCCGTCCGCAGATAACAAGAAACCAGAATAAAAGGAAGCCGAGAAGAATGTAGAGACGCTTGTTGGCGATTTGATTGGACTGAGCCATTTATTCCCGAAGTGGTCGCCTTGATGTTTGCTGGCGGCTATGAGCTAATTCAAACTTTTTTCAAAACAAATAGAAGTGGACGAGCCCGACTTGCGCGGCAAGATGCTTGCCTCAGGTGCAGAAAAGAATTGCGCTCGGACAGGGATCTCAAGCGGTTTGCAAAAAAACGGCAACCCCGGCTGTTTTTCCGGAGTCGCCATCGAGCACCGGAAACTCCGGAGCAAGGTCCACCACCAAAACTTATGCCGCAGCCAGGTTACTGCGCCGTGATCACAGCCACGGTCGTTGCCTGCGCCATGATGGGAGCGCCCACGTCGTCCGGATTCAGGCGGATCACCTGCCCCGGCTGGGTCGACTCAAGTCCCATCTTGCGTGCCAGCGCATCAATTCTGCCGGGATCGCGCAATGAAGCCGCTTCCAGCGTGAGCGTGCGATTCACCTCGGTCAGGCGATCGCGCTCGGCCTTCTGCGCTTCAATGCGGTAGCCATATTCAATGGAACTGAAGTGCTGCCACGCATAAAACATCATCACCATGAACAGCGCAGCCACAGCGGCTGAAAAGATCCTGATCTCGCGCCGGCGCTGCGGATCTGTCACCTTGACCAGCCGGGAATTGTCGATGGTTTTCTGAAAGTAAAATTCCGGCGTGATCCCGGCCACGCTGCGACGCACCGCTGCGCGCGAATCTACCGGCGTGATCATTCCCGTAATCTGCATTGCCGTCGCGGCCATTTACGCTACCTCAACCATTTCCTGGCGCCATTCAAAGCGGCGCAGTGGATATTGGCGCTCCAGCGCCGAAGCCTGTATCTTTTCCTGTTCGCGGGCGTGATCTTCCGCACGCACCACACTGTTGATCAGCTCTTCAATCGTTGTTCCTTGAAACATCGTTTTGTCCTCAGCTTTTCTCGAGGGATCTTTTATTCCGGGGCGGCGCCGTTAAGAGGAAGTAATTCGCCCAAGTACAAAAAAGGAAGGCAGCGTCTCCCCGGAAACTTTTTGCTTCGCCTGCCTACCACGGCCAGACGAAGCAAAATTCATTTTCTTTCCGCGGCCCGCATCTTTGCGCTGCGCGACCGTGGATTGCGATCGATCTCTTCTTGCGTCGCCGTGAGCGGCTTCTTTGTCAAAACTTCAAAGATGCCGGCCTTGGCTCCGTCCCGCAGCGCGTCTTTCACGATGCGGTCTTCCAGGGAGTGGAAGCTGATCACCACCAGCCTGCCTCCCTTCTTCAGGACATCAGGCGCTGCGTCCATCAACGCCTGCAGGTCCTCTAGTTCGCGGTTTACGAAGATTCGGATTGCCTGGAAAGTTGTGGTCGCTGGATGAATCCTTTGATGAGCCCCGGTATTCATTGACCGGAGCGCAGCCGATATGACTTGTGCCAGATGAGCGGTACTTCTTATCGGCCGCGCCCGGACAATGGCTCTGGCGATTCTCCGCGACCTCCTTTCCTCACCGAATTCGTAAATCACATTTGCGAGGTCTTCTTCGCGCATGCGATTTACCACTTGATCGGCGGTGCGCTCTCCCTGCGGGTCCATTCGCATGTCGAGCGGCCCTTCCGCCTGAAAACTGAATCCGCGCGTCGCGTCGCTGAACTGCAGTGAACTTACGCCCAGATCCGCCAGCAGTCCGTCAGCAGAAGCTAACGGAACATGCTGGGGGAGCTCGGCGTAAGAGCTGTGCAGCAGGGTAATCTTCGGACGGTTATCACCTCCGACCCGAGAAAGCCTCTGCTGCGCCAGTTCGATCGCGTGGGTGTCTTTATCGAAGCCAATCAAATGACCCTGTGGGCCTAGGCGCTTTGCGATTTCTAAACTGTGCCCGCCCAATCCCAGGGTCGCGTCGATATAGGTCCCGCCGCGCCGGATTACTAAAAAGTCGATCGCTTCTTTTAAAAGAACTGATACATGGCCAACTTCCCCACCGCCATGCGCCCCCTTGGGGGCTTCGTCTTGCCCAAACTCGTCCGCCACTAGATGCCCAGTTCGTCGAGAGTTTTCTCATCGTCCTGCGTGAACGGGTTCTCTTCTATGTCCTTCTTGTAAGCCTCGATGCTCTGCACTTCGAGGTACGTCAAATTGCCGACAACGGCCACTTCGCCCTGAATCCTGGCCGTCTCGCGCAGCAAAGCCGGTATCAGCACCCGGCCCTGTCCATCGATTTCCACCAACTGGCCATAATAGTTGGTGCGGTTCAAAAACTTTTTCTTCGTCGGATTGAAATTGGAGAGCTTCGCCAGCTTCTCCTCTATCCGCTGCCACTCCTCGAAGGGATACACTTGAGCAACCTTCCCATCGAGCGATGTGATGTAAAATTGCGTGCCGTACTTCTCGTCGATCAGGCGCTTGAATTCCGCGGGGACCTTTAAACGTCCCTTCTCGTCGACCCGAGTTGGATGGTTGCCGCGAAACATTGTTCTTTCTAGCTGCTAATCCGGTTACAACCGGTAATAAGGAGGCAAAAACGGTAAGTTCTAGCTTTATTTCTGGCTCGGTCACGGTAATTTGGGGATTTTTTAGCTTCATTTTCCCTTTGGCTACTTTTGACCACTTACCCCTTGAACCGATCTAGCTCTTACCACTTTCAACCACTTTAGACCACATTCTAGGCCTAAACAGTTGTCTGTCAAGGACTTTTTTTAGGGTCATGTGTGGAAAACCGCTTTCGATGTTTCCGTGGCCGGGGCTTGTGGATTCAACGCAGAAAAACACTAGCTATAGTGTTTACAAAAAAGGTTCAGCTACTCTGGTCTTCGCCAGAAATCGCCCATCGATGAAAAAAGCTCGCAGCGCAACAAAGATTTCGCACGACGCTCCGTTCTCTTCCGAACAGATTCACGCCTTCCGTTTGCGCCGCCATCATCTCCTCGACAAATCTGCGAAGGACCTTGTCACCATTTGCCGCGACGTCTGCGGTGTTCAGGCGCAGATCATGTCCGCAGCGCAGCTTCAGCTTTGGGCGCGCAATCATGCCATTACGCCGACGATCGTCAATGATGCGCTGTGGAAGAACCGCTCTCTGGTAAAGACCTCATTGATGCGCCAGACGCTCCATCTTGTCCCGGCGGATGAGTTTCCGCTCTATATCGCCGCGCACAAGAACGCGCGCGCAAAAGCCGTGCTCTCAATCATGGCCAGGTGCAAGATCACGCGAGACGAGGCTGATGGGCTGAGCGCCTTGATTCTTGAAGAACTCAAAACAGGTCCCGCGCCGCGCGCCGCCATCACCGCCGCCGTGCGTCCTAAAGTCAGCAAGCGGCTGCGCGTGTGGATGGACAAGGTATGGAGCATTGTGCGGCTGCCCGTGATCGAGGGCCTGGTCTGCTACGGGCCCGGCGAAGGCAACCAGGCAACATTCATCCGCACTGAGCACTGGCTGCCGGCCCAGGCCAAGGTCGATGTAACAAAGCTCGACGAAGTGGAAGCGCAAAAAGAATTGTTCCGCAAATACCTGCGCGCGTATGGCCCGGCGACGCTCAAAGATTTCGCCCACTGGTCCCTCATCTCCATGGCGGAGGTGAAGGCCCTTCGTCCTCTGTTGGATTCAGAGATTGCAGAACACAATGGCCTGCTGCTTTTGCGCGAAGACATGAAAGCGCTGCAGGCCGCTTCCCCCGAAACAGATTCTGTCCACCTGCTTCCTTATTTCGATGTCTACCTGCTGGCCCATCGCTTCAAAGAGCATTTCCTGAAACCGCAGTTCTATAAGCGCGTTTACCGCAATCAAGGCTGGATCTCACCGGTGGTTCTGATCAATGGAGAGATTGCTGGTGTGTGGAGTTATAAGCCGTCCCGCAAAACACTTGAGATCGAAGTTGAACTCTTCACCCGGGTTGGCCCGCGCATGTCCAAGAAGATAAAAGATCGCGCTGCGGAATTAGCGGACCTTTTTCAAAGCCCTCTCGTGTTTTCATTCAAAGACTAGGCGAACTTCAACGGACGTCCCATCTAACCTTTCCATCAATCGTTTGGACAATCGCCATAACCGAAATGCTAGCCGGTCAGCCTCCGCGAGAGCGGTTAATAAAAATGGTATGCTTCAGGCTTTATGAAACGCTGGCGCTGGATTCTCCTGCCGCTCGTCATAGTCCTGGTGGCCGCATGGTTCGCGTTGCCCGGCATCGTGGAGCGCCGATTCAACCGCACCCTGCACCCGCCGCCTTACCAGCCATCCGCAAAGGCTCAGGCTTTGCATCGCGCCCTTACCGTTGCAGATCTTCACGCCGACAGCCTGCTCTGGGGACGCAACCTGCTTCGCCGCAGCAGCAGCGGTCATATAGATCTCCCGCGACTCATCGACGGCAATGTCTCCATCCAGGCGTTTACAGTAGTCACCACCGCGCCGCGCAAACTCAATATCTTCCAGAACTCTGATTCCACTGACCAGGTCCGTAATATCGCCATCTTTGAAGGCTGGCCTCCGCGCACATGGAACAGCCCTAAACAACGCGCGCTCTATCAGGCCGAGCGATTGCAAAAGTTTGCCGATCAATCCAAAGGCGCGCTCGTCATCTTGCGCTCCCGTTCAGACGTACAGAAATTTCTCACCACGCGTGGTTCCACGCACGCTGTTGCAGGATTCCTGGGAGCTGAAGGCGCGCAGCCGATTGAGGGCCGTCTGGAAAATCTCGATGAACTTTACGCTGCGGGCCTCCGCATGATGGCGCCTACGCACTTTACTGACACAGCCATCGCCGGCGCTGCCGCAGGCATGAAAAAAGACGGGCTTACCACTCTTGGCCGCCAGTGGGTCCGGGCCATGGAATCCCATCACATGCTCATCGATCTGGCTCACGCCTCGCCTGCCACCCTGCGCGACGTCACCGCCATGGCAACGCATCCGCTGATCGTCTCTCACACCGGCGTGAAAGGCACCTGCAACAATCCGCGCAATTTGTCAGACGATGAACTTCGCGCCGTGGCTCATACCAACGGCGTTATCGGTATTGGCCTGTGGGATACAGCAACGTGCGGCTCTGACGCGCGCGCCGCTGCCCGCGCCATTCATTACGCGGTAAATATCGTCGGCGCTGACCACGTCGCTCTTGGCTCCGATTTCGACGGCGGCATCACCGCGCCCTTCGACTCCAGTGGCTGGGCGCTGCTCACCGACGCGCTGCTGCAGGAAGGAATTTCCGAACAGGATATTCACAAGATTATGGGAGAAAACGTGGTGAGAGTGCTGCTGGAAGTGTTGCCGTGATTTTTTATCCCGAGCGGAGTGAGGGAACCCTATCACAACAAGAATTTTTGGGATGGTGCAAGATTAACAAGCTTTCAGAGTTCAGAAGATCATAGGGCTCCCTCACCGCAAAATCGGCGGTTCGGGATTTTAGAAAGGCTATTTGCCTTTCCACACCGGTTTCCGCTTCTCCATCCATGCCGCGATTCCTTCTATTACGTCTTCGGTCTGCATCAGCTCTTCCAGATAGATCTTTTCCGCCCGCGCCAGACCTTTGTCCAGATGCATGGAATCCCACGCATAAAATGCTTTCTTGGCCACAGCCAGCGCCGCTGGGCTCAGCTTCAACAAGTGATCGACCGTCGTCTGAATCGCTGCCTGCAATTTGTCTTCAGGATGCGACTCATTCGCCAGCCCCCATTCGGCGGCTTCTTCGCCGCTGAACGTTCGTCCGGTAAAAACCAGATCGGCCGCGCGCTTCTGTCCCACCAGCGATGCTAGCGCCGTACACGCCACCGGCGGATAACATCCCAGCGTAATCTCGGGAAATCCCCATTTGGCATCCGGGGTGGTAAAGCACATGTCGCAGGCCATCGCCAGCTCAGCGCCGCCGCCCAGGCAGGCGCCGTGAATTTCAGCAATCGTGATCTTGGGAAACTTAGTTAACGCAAGAATCACGCTGTGAAATTTCTGCAACATGATCTGGACCAGGTCGGGCGTGTGCACCGCCACGTCGACCCCGGCAGAAAAAGCTCGATTCCCGCCGGTGATGATCGCGACTGATATTTCCCGACGCTGCTCTAGTTGCTGTAAGGCCGCCAGCAGTTCATCCATCATCTGGAAATCGATCACATTCAGCGGCGGATGGCTGAGTGTGATGCGGGCAAGCTGGCCGTGGATTTCAAGAGCGGTGCAAATCATAGCTTCTTTCTGAAATCCCGAACGCGCGGCTTTGCGCGTGAAAGATCCCTATTCCCTTCCAAGATATGAGTGGGCTGAGGTCTCCTCCTGCCCTACCGCACCTCATTTAGAGAGTAGGGCTCCCTCGCTTCGCTCGGGACGAGGAAAAAGCTAGCTCGTCCAGAACCCCTTGGTATCGTACTCCCTTATCGCCTTCAACTCCTCCGCGTTCGGCTCCGGCGTCGGCTTCGCATCGGGAGCGACTTTCAACTTCCATCCGGTATTTGCCAATACATCATCCACGCTCACTCCCGGATGATAGGTTGAGAGAAATGCTTCAGCGTCGTCGCCAAATCGCAGAACACATTTTGTGGTGATCACCGCTGAAGGCCCGCCCCGTAGTAGCCCCACTCGCCTGCGCCAGCCAGTGCCGTCGCCGTTCCCCGGGCTGGTAACGTAGCTCACTTTTTGCGGCAGCCGATGCTTGCCGTGCTCCAGCAATGACACAAAGCGCTGCGCCATCGACGCGATGTCGCAAGCTCCGCCCGACCCCGGCAGCCGCACCATGCCGTTCTTCCCTTGCACCTGTGTTGAATTCAGGTTCCCGAACTTGTCCACCTCAGCCGCGCCAAGAAAACCGAGGCTCACCCTGCCCGATTGCAACAGGCTCATCACCTCGAGCATTCCCAGGCATTGCGTCGCGCCCTTGATGTTTGGAGGATCAGCCATGGTGTAGATCAACTCGGGCGATGGCGTGGAGCGGATCACGCCATTCTCAAACAGTCCGATAGCATTCGGCGCGTGCGTCTTCTTGGCGACAACGAATGCAATCAGCGGCAGCCGCATGCCGACAAAGACGATCTCGCCGTCTTTGATCTCCCGCGCGGCCGCTACGACCATGAGTTCGTTGAGTGTGTATTGCATTTGTTTTTCTTTGTCCCGAGCGAGGCGAGGGAGCCCTATTCCCTTCGATACTCTTCAGGACCAGCAATCATAAATAATGGCGACCAAAATTTGAGGGAACCCTACGCTCTTTAAGCTCATAGGGTTCCCTCACTTCGTTCGGGATAAAAAACTACTGCACCGCGTTCAGCGCGCTCTTTCTTACCTCGCCGATCGTGAGCAGTGGATCTTTTGCGCCCGTCTTGGGCGCAATCCATTTCTTTTCTGACCCGATAATGTCCATCAGCAGCTTTTTGTCCGCCCCCGTGGGCAGCCACGTTTCGAGTTGCTGCTTGTATTCTTTTTCGTCCATGGGCTCGCCGGTCTGCGGATGAAACATCTGGCCCTTCCAGCGGCCAATCATGCGGTTGAACTGTATGTTGGGGCAATACAGCTCGGTGCTGCCCGGGCGCTGCCCAGCGCTGATGCGCTTTACCAGACCCACGCACTCATCGCGATAAAGGTGGCGGTTGTAGTCGTTCAGATTATCGAGATCGGGCGCGGTTTCATTTTTCAATTCGTCATAACGGCCCTTCAGCCCCCATGTATACGCCCAATGCGCGGAAGAAGAATGATCGGTGCCAAACAAATCATATGCGCTGGAAATCCACTTGTTGAGATACTTTTGCATCAGCCAGCCGGGAACTACGCCTGCTTCGGCGATGCGAGCCAGCCCGGTGTTGCCCGTGCCCATGTGGAAGGCTTCTTCGCGCAGCATGTAGCTCATGGAGCGGCCCAGCGGCGCAAAGGCTGAGTACTTCAGCATCTGCAACTGGAACTTGCCGTCACGATCTACAAAGTCAGTGAAGGCAAAAAAGTCCAGCCAGTTATCGCACTCTTCGTTAAACGATCCCAGCAACCGCTTGTTCTCGTACGCTTTGCGCTCCAGCATTTTCTGCGCTTCCACTTTGCCCGTGGTGCCAAAGTGGTCAATCAGCAGCGCACACATCTGCCAGCCGTGGCGCATCTCTTCGATCATCACCCGCGTCAGCGACGAGCGGTCATAGTCGCTGGGCGCGGTCTCAAACAGCCAGCGCTGCTGCTCCACGCTGGCAAATTCCGTGTCGCCCTGGTAAACGATCAGGTTCATCAGTGCGTCGCGCATGTTCTGGGTAGGAATCTGGCGCACGTTCTCCCACTTATTGCGGCCTTTGTAATAGCCAAAAGTAATTTCGTCGGTCTCAATCTCGCCGTACAGCGTATCGAATTTAAAATTGCGAATGTCGTCGTGATTGACGCCGATTTCCTCGCGCCACTCCTTAAACAGCCCTTCCCAATCACTGAACGACCCAATCTTCATTATTTTTCCCGGCATGATTCACTCCTAAAATATCTTTGCAATCTCGTGCGCTCGCCTTAGCGATATCCCATCTCGGGATCGAGCCGCACCTTGCTTCGCACAAACATCCCGCTTCCGCGGGCAATCTCTTCTTCCTGCTCGTTGTACAGCACTGACTCCGCCAGAAACGACGATCCGCCGCCGCTCACCACCTTGCCCACTGAGCGAACCACACCCGCCGCGACGGGCGCCAGCATGTACAAATTAAAGTTGCTGGTAAGAACAAAGCGGTCTTCCACCAGCGAGCTCACGGCAAAAAAAGCAGCGTCATCCAGGCTCTTGAAATAGACGGCTCCGTGAGCTGCTTTGGCAGCGTGGAAAAACCGGCTGTCCACGTGGACTTTGATTTCGGCCATCCCTCGCCCTATCTGGATCGCGGGCTTAAAGAACTCGTTGATTGGAGCGGCCAGATACATGCGCTCCAGCTTGCGGTAATGATCCACATTTTCCACGACCGTCATCTGAGTTGCAGCCACTATAGGTTCATCCACACTGATTTCAGTTCGGTGTAATGTTCAATCGCGTGCATGCCCAGCTCGCGCCCAAAGCCTGACTGTTTATAGCCACCAAATGGCATTGATGCATCCATCACGCCATAGGTGTTAATCCAAACTGTACCGGCCTTTAACCGGCGCGAGAGCTGGTGCGCTTTCTTGATGTCATTCGTCCAGACTGCGGCAGCCAGGCCATAGACATTTTTGTTGGCCAATTCCGCCACCTGCTCAATGTCATCGAACGTGAGCGTAGCCAGCACCGGGCCAAAAATTTCTTCCTGCGCGATCTTCATATCGTTGTTCACTCCACCGAAGATCGTCGGCTCAATGAAGTAGCCGTGATCGCCATTGACCTGCGCGCGCTTGCCTCCGGCCAGGAGCTTTGCGCCTTCATTCTTGCCCGCTTCGATGTAGCCGAGCACAGTCTGCATCTGCTTTTCGCTGACGATGGCGCCCAGTCTTGTCTTAGGATCCAGCGGATCGCCAAGCCTGATCTTCTTTGACGACTCAACGAGCTTAGTCACAAATTCGTCTTCGGCTTTCTTCTCGATGAACAAGCGTGAACCGGCGCAGCA
This sequence comes from Terriglobia bacterium, assembly GCA_020072645.1. Classification (NCBI taxonomy): domain Bacteria; kingdom Pseudomonadati; phylum Acidobacteriota; class Terriglobia; species Terriglobia bacterium. The sequence goes on along the minus strand of JAIQGK010000003.1, from coordinate 691,798 downwards.
TACTTCGCCTTTGCCGTAGAAAATGCCATTCAGCGCGCCTTTCACGGCAGAGTCCATTTGTGAATCGGCAAAAACAATGTTTGGTGACTTGCCGCCCAGCTCCAGCGTCACGCGCTTTAGTGTGTCAGCTGAACTGCGCATGATCTCTTTGCCCACGGACGTCGATCCGGTAAATGCAATCTTGTCCACCCCCGGATGCCTTACCAGCGCAGCGCCAGTCTCCGGTCCGCCGGTAACAATGTTCAGCACGCCGGCAGGCAGTCCGGCTTCCAGCGCGAGTTCGCCGAAGCGTAGGGCTGTGAGCGGCGTTTGCTCCGCAGGTTTCAAAATCACGCAATTGCCGCAGGCCAACGCCGGCCCGAGCTTCCAACTGGCCAGCAGCAGCGGAAAATTCCATGCGACAATCGCACCTACCACACCAACAGGATCGCGCAGCGTGTAAGTGAACGCGTTGCTGAAGGTGTTGACGGTCTCGCCATGAATTTTGGTGGCCCATCCCGCGTAGTAGCGGAAAACGTCAGCCACCATCGGCATGTCCACGTAGCGCGACTCAAAGATCGGCTTGCCGTTGTTCAGCGTCTCCAGTTCGGCCAGCTCTTCAATATTTTTTTCAATCAGGTCGGCGATGCGCCACAGCACCTTGCCGCGCTCGCTGGCAGACATCTTGCGCCACGGGCTGTTCACGTCGTCAAACGCCTTGCGCGCCGCCGCGACGGCCTGGTCAACGCCGCTGGCGCCGCCTTCAGCCACTTGCGTGAGCACCTCGCCTGTTGCGGGGTTGAAGGTGTCAAACGACTTTCCTGAACCGTCCGACCATTTGCCGTCGATAAGCAGCTTGCCGGGAGAAACTTTTGCTTTAGTTGCTGTAATCATGATTTTTCAATCCCGAGCGAAGCGAGGAATCGCTACCCTCGCTTTGCTCTCAAGGTCATTGATTAAGACTCAACAGTTTGGTCGCAATCGAACAGGATTGCTTCCGTCAACCAGCGAGGAATCTCATAGGGACCCCTCGATACGCTCGGGATGTTAGCGAGCCTTAAACGTCGCCGGCCGCTTCTCTACATACGCAGCCAGGCCCTCTTTGGCGTCGTCACTCGCGAACAAGCGCTGTTGCAGCTCGCGCTCAATGGCCAACGCTGACTCCATCGGGACTTCCCAACCACTCTGCACAGAGCGCTTAATATTGCCCACGGCCTTCGCGGCTTTGTTTGGCGGCGTGAACTGGCGCGCGTATTCCATGATGTTTTCCATGAAGCCGTCGCGCTCGTAAATGTCGTTGATGATGCCCATCTCCTTCGCTTCTTCAAAAGTAAAAGTGTTGCCCGTGACCATCAGCTCAATGGCTTTGCTTTTGCCCACGATGCGGCTCAGTCGTTGTGTGCCGCCGGTTCCGGGCAGGACACCGAGATTGATTTCCGGCAAACCGATCTTGCCTGCGTCCTTACGCGCAATGCGGATATCGGCCGCCATGGCAATTTCCAGTCCACCGCCCACGCAGTGGCCGTTGATCGCCGCGATCACCAGCTTGGGCGTGTGCTCCAGACGAAGCAGCATTTCATTGGCATGCAGGCAGAAATAATATTTAAACGTCGGATCGACCGAGGAAAGCATCTTGATATTGGCGCCGGCGGAAAAGAATTTGTCGCCCGCTCCGGTGAGCAGCAGCACATAAACGTCATTGTCCATGCGGGCTTTCAGGATGCATTCATCCAGTTGCCGGTTCATTTCGTAGGTATAAGTATTCGCCGGCGGATCGCAAAGCTCGATCACCGCTATTCCGTCTTCAACGCGATAGTTCACCAGGGTCTTGGTTTCCGTTGCTGTGGTTGTCGCCATGGTTCAAAAGCTCCTTATGAATTTCGAATCTTTGATTTCGTGAGGACGCCGTCAGGCGTTGGTCTTTGCGATTTTGCGTTTGGGTTTGCCGGGGTTGAGCACGCCGCGCAAAAACAGGTTGCTCATTTCCTCGGCCATGGCTCCGGCGTCCAAATCCACGCGCGGGTTATGCCAGGTGTAAATCCAGTTGATCATGCCAAAGAGGCCCAGCACGGCCAGCCGCCCGGAAAATTGTAGTCCTTTTTCCCGCCGCAGATCTTCCAGCAGGTCCAGGCAGATTTTGTAGTATTCGCGCTTGATGGCCCTGATCTCAGCGCCGCGGCCATTCTTGAGCGTTTCATCCTCATGTGTCAGGACTTTCATGGCTTCTTTGTTCGCCAGAAAGTATTCAAGATGATTTTCAATGAAGATGCGAACGCGCTCTTCCGCATCCCTTGATTCCTTTAGCCGTTCCTGCAACCGCTCGATAATCGTGCGGAACGTATGTTTCTGAATCAGGTAAAGCAGGTCTTCTTTGGACTCAAAATAATGATAAAGACCAGCCAGAGACATACCGGCGGCGCGGGAAAGATCACGCATGGACGCGCCCTCATAGCCTTTTTCGCAAAAGATGTGTGCGGCGTGATCCAGCAATTTGGCCAGCCTGCGATCAAAGCGGGAATCCGCTGCCTCTTCACCGCCTGTAAGGACAATTCGTCCCTTGCGGCCCTCTATGGCCTCGCCAGACAAGCGGGTTTCCATGTTTTGCAGTGCCATAGATTCAGGTTACCGAACGTTCGTTCGATTCTTAATTATCGCTTGCAGGTTGCCGCCAGGTCAAATCCAGCACCACTCCACAATCCCCCCTTTGCTGGTTCTCCGTATTGGGCACTTGAATTGCGCATTCCCAGTGCGGTTGGCAAGAGGAAACTATAAGGCCCTGAGGATCCATGTGCTTGCATTTGCAGGCTTTAGCAGTGGCTCCGAGGGGTGAGGTGCCCGAATGAAGAAACTTTGTTTACCACGGAAGATGCAAACAATTGCATACAGCCTTTTGTTTTGCACATTCCTGGCTGGTTGCGGTACCGGTGCGCTCCGGCAGGAATCAACTTCAGTTCCACCTCAAGCTACCCAGAACGCTACCGTGACGCAACTGCGCGTGGGTGATGCGCCGGCAGACCAGGTGTTCTCTTTTGAAGTAACCATCGCCAATCCCATCAGCCTGATTCCAGTGGGCGGCGGCAGCCCTTCCACGATCGCAGTCAACATGAATCGGCTGGAACTGAGCCATACCGCGGGAAAGATGCAGCCTCTGGCCGTAATGCCGTTGAAACCGGGCAGCTATGCCGCCGCGGATATCTCAATCCAGAGCCCTTTGCTCACGTATGCCAAGACTTTGCTCACTCCCGCGCCTGTCACGTTGATTGACCGGGTTAACGGTGCGGACCAAACGGTGCGGATAAACTTTAATCCGCCGCTGGTAGTTGGTAATGATCCCGTTGTGCTCAATCTTGATATAAACCTGGCGGCCGCTCTGGTGACTGATGGCACGGGAAACATAAGCGGCACCAACTTTACTCAATCTTCATTCAACTTCAGCGTGCAGCCCGTCGGAATCCAGGGCCGGCAACAGGATGATGATGGAGAATTTGAAGACGAGACCGGAAAAGTCGTTGAAGTTTCCTCCAGTGGATTTGTATTGCAGACTGGACAAAGCGGCTCGCGTCTGCCATTCACGGTGGATGGCACCACCTCGCTTCCCAATGGACTTCGCCTGGCCGACCTTCAGAACCGGATCGTCCAGATTGACGGCTTCACTCGCTCCGACGGAACGCTCTTCGCGCAGCAGGTTGAAGCGCTCGGAGGACAGAACGCTTCTCAGGTGGAAGGCACCATTACAACGGTCGGCAGCTTCAACATTTCCTCTTTGCTGGAATTTTCCGTGCAAGATGGAACCGGTACCGGCTTCAGCAGCGCCCAGATCGGCCAGGATTTCCTGGTGGACATCTCTTCCCTTCCAGCCGCCGCCTTTGCCACAGATTCTGGCGATTGTGACATGTCAGGGCTTGCCTCGCCCGCCATCAATTTTCCTTTCGATTCAACCCATCTGAAAGCAGGACAGCGGATTGAAATCATTACCGAAAGCGGCGTGAGTACCAGTCAGCCAATCGTCCCGATTCAGGCAAGGCTGCAACAGCAAGCCGTCAGCGGGACCGTATCAAATTTCGTTGCCTTGCCGGGTGGCGCTTCAACTTTTGACCTGCTACTTCCCGCCGATTCCTACGTAACTCTGCTCTCAGGCGAAACGACCGTCCATGTTTTCTCGCAGCCAAAAACTGACAATCGTGCCTCCAATGCAGCTAATGGCAGTGCTATCCGCGTGCGCGGGCCGCTTTTTTGGACGGGAACGCAGTTCAACATGGTGGCGCGCCGGATTACCCAGTAACCCAAAGAGTTAGGCGCGCGGACAGGCTCGATTAGACGGCTTTCCTTCCGCACTCAAAGGCGAGGGTTGGCCTCTTGCTGACCACCCATTTGTAATGGCCATTAGCGCAAACAAAACAATTGCCTATCTTGTTTTAGTCCCCGGTCCCGTTGCTGATTTGTCACGGCTTTGCAATCTTTTGCGCATTCCAAAGCCGTCAAAAAAGTTGTTCCGCGCAGGCAGTGTTGCTTGTCCTATCACCAGACCCGAAAAATTCAAAACTTTCGACGGCGGACTGAGAAACCCGAATCTAGCAGCTTGGTCCCCTCCAGGAGAGATACTAATGAAAACGCAGAATTACAAGAACATACTCAGCCCGGTGGCCAAGTTAACCTCCATCTTTATGTTGGCAATGCTGATCGCTCTGGCCTCAGGCTGCGGCGGAGGCGGATCATCGCTCGCCTCCAACCCCAGTCCCACACCAACCCCCGGCGGCGTAGGGGCCAACTCGGCACAAGTCCGTTTTGGCGATGCGCCTGCCGACAGCGTAATTGCCTTTGAAGTGTCCGTTTCGTCATTGTCGCTCACACCAGCCGGTGGCGGCGCCCCGGTTTCGGTGGCAGTCCCGGCCAGCAACCGGATTGAACTGACGCACGCTTCAGGAAAATTTGAGCCCTTCACGACAGGCAGCTTGCCCCAGGGCACGTTCTCTGCGGCAAACCTCACTTTGGCGAATTCTGAACTCACATTTCTCACCGCCGCAGGCACCGCAGTGCACATCAATGGCCCAGCCAGCGCGTCCATTACCGTTCCGCTGAGCCCGAACCTCGCGATCGGCAGCAGCCCGCTCGTCTTGAATATTGACGTGAACGTGGGCGCCTCGATCACCACAGCCGCCGGCGTAGTGAACGGAATCGCGTTCACCTCGTCCTCATTCAACATCACTGCCAAAGCCCCCGGAGTTGCCGGCAATCAGCAGGATGATGACGGAGAAATTGAAGACGTACAAGGAACAGTGACTGCCGTGAACGGTTCCAGCTTCACTTTCAAGGTCGGGCAGACCGGTTCGTCGATGACTTTCAACACTGACGGCACCACGCAGTTCAAAGATGGCGTCACCAGCGTCGCCAGCTTGCTCAACCAGGTTGTGACCGTGGAAGGCTTCACCCGCGCCGACGGCAGCTTGTTCGCCAAGGAAATTGAAGGACTGGAAAGCAATACCGGAGCAGAAGTTGAAGGCCTGATCACCGCAATCAGCGGCACCACGCTCACCGTGAATGCAAATGACGGCATCGGCAACGGCATGGACGACACCAAGATCGGCGTCGACTTCAGCGTGAACATCGCCGGCCTAAGCGCCAGCAAGTTCCGCGTAAAAGCCGGCAACGGTTTCGGCGGCGGCCTGCCCAGCGCCACCTTCCCCTTTGACGCAACGACCATCCACCAGGGTCAGCGGATTGAAGTTGACACCAACGCGGCTGTGCCACCGGCCAATGGCGCCATCAGCCCGGACAAGATCAACCTGCAGCAGCAGGGAGTCTCCGGAACGGTTGCGAACAAGGCAGCCAGCACCTTTGACATCAACTTGGCAACGGATTCGGCCCTGAGAATCATCTCTGGACAGACCGTAGTCCACGTGACCACGAACGCTTCAACCGACAGCCGCGTCACAGTGGCCAACGGTGGCAGCGTTCAGGTACGCGGTCTGCTCTTCTGGAACGGAACTTCATGGCAGATGATCGCCCGCCGCATCCGCTAAACAACAGCTCAGCACGCTCCTCAACTGGCCGCATCCTTAAAGGGTGCGGCCGCTTTTATTTTGGACAGCAATTGATCGTTGCTATGAGCTGTGTGGGAATGTGCGTGAGATGGGAGTTCGCCAAAACTTGGGCGCACGAGAACGCTCTGATCATGGGCGAGTGTCGCCCCTGATCATGCGTGAAGCAATCATTTTGAGAGTGAAATTGAAATCAGCGCAGCAGACCTTTCCATTCAAGCTTGCTGCGCTCCGGAGTCTTTTACCAGCGAGGTTCGCGGGGCTGGCGCGCATGGCCGGAATAATCGTCCCTGCCGCCTCCGCCGCGACCACCACGATCCACTTTTGGCCGCGCTTCATTCACGGTCAACGCCCGACCGCCGGAATCCTTGCCGTTCAGAGCGGCAATGGCCTTTTCCGCTTCGTCGTTGTTCGGCATTTCCACGAAACCAAAGCCGCGTGATCGTCCAGTGGCACGGTCGGTTACGACCGTCGCACTGTCAACAGCTCCGAACGGCGCAAACAGAGACCGCAGCTCGTCTTCGGAAAGGCTGAAGGAAAAGTTACCTACAAAAATCTTCTTCATGGAAGTCCTTTTTTACTAACGTTCAAGATGGTTCTCAGCAGAAATAGGCAGGCACTAACAGGCGACGTGTCTATCAGAGTCGAGGACGAGGAAATCATAGCAGGTAAACTGGCCGCAACTCCACTGGTACTATGTACAGTCCGATATCAGACATTAGAAAACACAAATCTTTCTAATATCGCGCAATCCAGCTGTTCAGCCTTCCTGACCTGTTACCGGCAAGGCAGGAGACATCCTGAATTGCCTGGCGGCAATCTTATCTCTGTTATTTCCAAATTATCCCGCCCCGACGAGGAAACTTATGCCACATTTTGTTAGAGATATACAGGAGATTCGCCAGCGCGCCATTCACAAGATGGAAGACGGCGCCGTAACCGAAAGCTATAAAGGCGACGTAAACAAAACCATTGAAATCCTGAATGAAGCCCTGGCCACGGAGATTGTCTGCGTGCTGCGCTACATGCACCATTACTTTATGGCCACTGGCGTCCACGCCAAGAGTGTGGCGGATGAATTCAAGGAGCACGCGGATGACGAACGCGAACACGCCGACTCGCTCGCGGAACGTATCCAGCAACTGGGCGGCAAGCCCAATTTCGATCCCAAAGGCCTGCTGGAGCGCTCGGTTTCACAGTATGTTGAAGGTGAGACCCTGGCGGAGATGATTCGTGAAGACCTGATCGCTGAGCGCATGGTGATTGAGGTTTACCAGGAAATGGTCCGCTACTTCGGGACCAATGATCCCACCACTCGCATCCTGGTGGAAGAGCTGCTGCGCAAAGAAGAAGAGCACGCCAGCGATCTTTCCGATCTGCTGTATATTGCCAATCCTGAAACCGGCCAGTCTGAAGGCCAGGATCCCGGCACCGATCCCTTGAAGCGCGAAGAGAGCGGCAAAACGCGCGAACGTACCGATGAAGAATTAAAGAAGGGCCGAAAACCGGCAGCGTAAGACAAAGCAATTAGCACTCGGCAATCAGCCCAAACTCACCGCAAAGGGCGCCAAGGACGCAAAACTAGAAGAAATCTACCAAATCTTCTTTGCGAGCTTTGCGTCCGTTGCGGTGAAATTGTCTGAGCCTTATAGCTGAGCACTGAATGCTGATTACTGAGTGCTAACCCCCAGCTGCGTCAGCATAAACGCATAATCAAACGCAATTTCTTTCAGGTGGTCATACCGTCCGGACGAACCGCCATGTCCGGCGGCCATATTCGTCTTTAGCAGCAGCACATTCTTGTCCGTCTTGAGCGTGCGCAGCTTGGCCACGTATTTTGCCGGCTCCCAGTACATCACCTGGCTATCGTTGAATGACGTCTTCACCAATATGGCGGGATACGCTCCCTTTTTCAGATTGTCATACGGCGAATACTTCACCATGTAATCGTAAGCCGGCTTTTCATTGGGATTGCCCCACTCCTCGTACTCGCCCACGGTGAGCGGCAATGAAGCGTCCAGCATCGTATTCATTACATCGACAAACGGCACATGCGAAACCACGGCCTTGAACAGATCAGGACGCAGGTTCGTGACAGCGCCCATCAACAATCCACCCGCCGATCCGCCTTCGATGGCGATCTTGTCATGCGCGCCATATTTATTTGCCACCAGGTATTCCGTGCAGGCGATGAAGTCAGTGAATGTGTTCATCTTGTTCATCATCCGGCCCGCATCATGCCAGGGCTTGCCCATATCGCCGCCGCCGCGGATATGCGCAAACGCCATCACAACGCCGCGGTCCAGCAGCGAGAGACGGGTCGACCCGAACGCAACGGGAAGAATGATGCCATACGAGCCGTACGCGTAGACATAAAGCGGATTGGAACCGTCAGCCTTCTTGAGGTCCTTGCGATATACAAGCGATATCGGGACTTTAACGCCATCTTTGGCCGTGGCCCATACGCGTTCCGACTGGTATTTCGCCGGATCGTAACCGCCGGGCACTTCAGTCTGCTTCAGCAGCGTGGACGTATGCTTTTCAACGTCGTAATCAAATACTGATGCAGGCGTGACCAATGACTGGTAAGCGTAGCGCAGCTTGTTGGTCTTGTATTCGCGGTTGGTCTGAACAGAAGCCGTGTACACCGGCTCGGGATAAGTGATGCGCTGCTTGCTGGTGTCGGCAAACTTTACAATCGTGAGCTGCGGCAGCCCGTTCTCGCGTTCCACCAGCGTGTAAAAGTCCTCAAAGACTTCAATGTCGTTCAGCATCACATCGGGCCGCGTGGGAACAATTTCTTTCCAGTTCTCTTTTCCCGGAGCGCTCACCGGCGTTGACACCAGCCGGTAAGTCCGGCCTTTGTCATTGACGCGGATCAAAAACTGGTCGGCGTGATGGTCCGGGTAATACTCAACGTCCTGCTGGCGCGGAGCTATCAGCTTCCACTCACCTTTGGGATCTGACGCATCCAGATATCGCGCTTCAGACGTGGTGTGGCTGCCGATCTGTAGGAAAATATATTTGTCGCTGCGTGATTTTCCTGCGTTTACCGTGAACCGCTCGTCTTTTTCTTCATAGACCAGGTCGTCCTTACCTGCTGCGGCCCCAAGCTCATGCCGGTAAAGCTGGTATTGGCGCTTGGTCTTGTCATCTTCCACCGTATAAAAGAGCGTCTTGTTGTCATTGGCCCAGGCCACCGACCCAACTTTGTCGGCAATAACATCAGAATCCTTGCCCGTGCGCAGATCACGGACCCGCAGCTTGTATTGGCGAAAGCCGGTGTTATCCGTTGAGTAAGCCAGAAGATTGCCGTCATCGCTCATTTCATAGGCGCCCAAGGACATGAAAGGCTGCCCTTTGGCCAATTCGTTCTGGTCCAGCGTAATCTCTTCCGCTGCTTCCAGGTTCCCCTTCTTGCGACAATAAATCTGGTACTGCTTCCCTTTTTCCCAGCGCGAATAATAAAAATATCCGCCGTCTTTATATGGCACGTTCACATCAGTCTCTTTGATGTGGCTCACCATCTCGTCATAAAGCTTTTGCTGGAGCGCCGCTGTGGGCTTCATTACGCCTTCTGCGTAAGCGTTCTCCGCGTTCAGATACTGCGCTACCTCTGGGTTCGACTTGTCGCGCAGCCAGCGGTAATCGTCCACCAGCTTGCCGCCGTTGATATCGTTTTCCGTATGGATGGATTTCGCCACGGGAGGCGGAGGAGGCGCCGGCGTATTGGCCGTGCTGGCGGTTTTATCTTCTGCGTTCAGGAATGTACTCATGAGGAAACAAAGGACAACCACTGATTTTTTCATAAATCCGCCTTTTGCGTGAGGAATGCGGGATTGGCGGATTATAGCAACTTTACCTGCCCAGCCGACATGCTTACACCTGGGCGGGGTCATTAGGAATCGCACTGTGCTTGCTATTTGCGATTAGCGCTTCCAACTTTGCCCTCATATCTGGAAGCACTGTTTTTTCTGGTGTTTCTGCTAGCCATAGCGCGGCCAAATCCAACCGCTGGCGATGTGTTGCTTGAAGATGCGCTGCGTAAATAGTCAACATCTCACGCAGTTGTGAAGGGGCATTGCCGGATGCAACCAAGGCAGCCTCGAGCAATTCAGAAGCTTTTGCGCATTCTTTCCCAGCAATTGCAAGATACCCAAGTAAATGAGCCTGAACAGTTTCAACCGAGTTGTCACGAATGGCACATGCACTTTTCAGAGAAGCCGAATCTAACGATTCCATAGCAACCCCATGTTTTATCTGCTCCGCAATGCTAAACAACGCGAAATATCGTGCGCTTCGTTTGGGATTAAACAACAGCATCCACAGCCGTTGACCATCGTTGACATGTCCAGGGACTTGAATCGGAAGGAGATTCCCCAGGCCCATATAAATCGATACCGCGATAAACGAAGCAGAAATGAATGATTGATCTGACCATAATCTAATTACCAGCCACGCCGATAAAAGATTGGCTGACGGTCCGGCAAGAATCATTGCAAATGAGCGTCTGCGAAGGTGCTCCGAACGGATCGGAATCATTTTTGCCCAGCCCAGAGAAGGATCTTCCATGTTGTGGTAGCGCGATACCTTAAATCCCTTGTCGATCTTGAAGCGCCCAAAGCGAAATGACTCACAACGAAAGCCTGCTGCCAACCCTGCCACAAGATGACCGCATTCGTGGATCGCGATAGATAGAGAGCAGGCTAAAGCGATCCCGTACAAGGTCGCGAATAAACGCAGTGTCCCCCACTGGTCTGACATCATCAGCATGAAATTTCCAGCCGCCCATGCCAGAAATTTCTTCATGAAGGGCAGTGGCAAGAAAAATATGATTGGAAGCGTGCAACTAAGAATCAAGCCAATCCACACCTCGACCATACTCATGCCACGTGGACTGGGCATGGGTTTTACCCGATCCAATATTGGAGTCGAGGGTGGATAAGATTGAACCGGAGCTGCACTCACGCGGCGCAGTTTAGCACGAATGGCAGAGGCTATGCAGAGTCGGATAGTCCCGGTAACGCATCCAGCTATCCATCGTCGCCAGCACCTCTCTAAAACTCCAGTACTGGCCTCTTCGCCGCCGTATCAAAGGCCGTCACATGGGGCATGCGATGTTGGAAGAACTGGACGGCTATGGGAGCCGATTGCGTTCCATCTTTGCGGACTACCACCAACTGAGCGTCCTGATCAGAAACTCCAGGATTAGCTCCCAGCGTTGCGAAGATGCTGCTGTCACTCCAATCGCTTACCTGCAATGGCCAGGGGCTGCTTGTATCGTGGTTCAGGATCAGCCTGACTTCGCCCGCCTCCGACCCGAAGCTGCAGCCGTTAATAATGACTGACGCCAGCGGTTCCACCTCAAATTGTCTGCTGACTGACTTTAACTGGAGGTCGTTCGTAAACGCCTGGAATTCAGAAGTGTTCCCCGCGATGAGCGGATGGTCACAAAAAATGAAATTCGTGATGAACTGCTGCGCCTCATTCAGATGCGGCACGTTGGGATTTGCCATCCTCTGCAACTTAAGTTGAGTTGCGAACACACTCTGCCAGCCGCCGGCCTGCTGCAATGCGGCAAAACGCTCTTTGAGTTGCTGATTGTGCTGTTCTATCTCCCCGCGGCGCTGTTCATTCAATTCCTCAGCCATCTTTTTCAAATCAGCCGGAGGCAGCGCGCGATTGGCATTCAGGCTCTCCGGGATCGGCTGCGATACCGGCTTTCCTGATGCCATGGTGGCGGGTTCCCCTGTATTTGCGGATCGAATACAACCGGGGAGGAAAACGATCCGTGAACAGATCTTCCGTAAGCAGATCTTCTATATAAGCAGATCTGTATAAGCAGATCTGTGGGCTCAAGGCAGAATTTATCTGATAGATGGAGTGTTAGAAAGAAGATTTTGGGTGGGAAGAGTATCCGCAGGCCAGCGAAAACCGGCCGAAAGTGCTGAGCGGGGATAGAGCGATTGTAATGTCGCTAATGCGAGACGGCTTTTTGCGCCCATTCAGGCCGCAAAATTTACTTCTTCATTGCAGTCTGTGCGGCGCTCTGCGGTGTAGCCTCAACTGGGCTGGCGGCGTTCTGCAAACGGTTTGTTTCTGTCACGCCTGAAGGGCTCAGGATCACCATCTTGGACCGGCCTTCACGTCCGCCGGGAAGAAAGATCATCTTGTGCGCGGGATCATACGCGATGCTGTAACCCTTCACGTCCGTAGGCAGTTCGTGGTCCACCACATTGCGATTGAGATCGATGGCCAGCACGGAGCCATCGCCAGCCGCGGCATAGAGCAGATTGCCGCCCGGATCGAGTACCAGCGCGTCCGTTCCGCCCGGGGCAGGGATGCGCGCTAGTTCAGCGCCGGTATCGGCGTTGAGAGCAAGAACGGCATAGCGCACGGCAACATAAAGCCGGCGGCGCTGCTCATCGAGCGCCAGTCCCGTGGGTTCTGAAGCGACAACTTTGTAGCGGCCAATAATCTTGTTGCTGTGATCAATGGACGCGATCTGCCCAAGGTCCTGCAAGGTCAGGAGCAAAATCTGGCGAGCACCGTCATACAGCATGTCCTGCGGCAGCGCGTTCAGCTCCAGCACGTGCGTTTCCGCCGAAAGGCGAAGATCGATAATGCTCAGCGTGCGGTCCAGCACACTGGTGGCATAAAGAGTTTTTGTCTGCGGCACCCATAAAAGCTTTTCCGGGCGATGCTGCACCGGTATCACTTTTTCCACGCTCCAGTTGCGCGTGTCCACCACGGCGATGCTGTTGTTGCCGGCCAGCGCCACGTACATGGTGCCGGAATCGTTGTCCACGGTGATTCCGCGCGGATCGCTGATCTGCGAGATACGGGCGACAATGCGGCGCTTTACCGGACTGAAAACTTCAATGGTATTTGTCCCCGGACGGGTAATTACGACCTGGCCATTGGCCATGGTGACCTGGCTAAAGCCCGGGCTTCCCGGCAGATCGATCAGCGCCACCTGGCGCAACTTGGCCGCCAGCCCAAACATGGAGCCGCTTAGCAACGTGACTAAAAGAATAAACTTGATATTCCGCATAGGGGGACAGGGACCTGCCGTAAAGGTGGTTGGATGCAAGTAGCTGGTGTTCTGATGCCCGAAGAGCATTTGGCAATTGGCAGTTAGCAATTGGCCTGATTATCGTCGGGAATCAGGAATTTGCCGCAACGGACGCAAAAGCATTTGGAACGATCTACCTTCGCGTCCTTCGCGCCCTCTGCGGTGAATAGGTTTGACCAATTGCCAGTTGCCAATTGCTATTTGCTGATTTCCCTTGCGCCTGACCTTACGTCATACCCCACTATGCCCTGGAGGGCAGATTGATGTACCGGGTAAGCGATTTTGCCGACAAAGCGGGAGTAACGGTGCGGACATTGCACCATTACGACCGTCTGGGGCTGCTCAAGCCCAGCGGACGCACGGAAGCCGGCTATCGCCTGTATGGCGATGGCGACTTTGCGCGACTGCAGCAGATCGTTACGCTCAAGTTCATCGGCCTGCCGCTCAGGCAAATCAAGGACCTGCTCGATGGGAGCGACCTGGACCTGGCAGCGACTCTCCGGCTGCAACGCCGGCTGCTGCTGGAAAAACGTCTGCAACTGGAGGCCGCCATTCAGGCCATTGAAGAAGCGGAACGTTCGCTTAAGTCCAACCGCGCCCCCGATCTGGCGGCCTTGAAAAAAATCATTGAGGTAATGGAAAGGCAAAACGCCATGGAATGGACAAAAAAATATTACAGCGAAGAAGCGCAGGCAAAAATCGCGGAGCGCGCAAAAACCTTTACTCCGGAAATGCAGGCCAAGGTCGCGCAGGATTGGAATGACCTGATCCGCGACATTGAATCAGCCATCACCAGCCATGAGGATCCGGGCAGCGCCAACGCACGCAAGCTGGCGGAGCGCTGGTCAAGCTTTGCTCGCGGCTTTACCGGCGGCGATCCTGAAGTGCAGAAAGGCCTGAACAAGCTCTACGCTGATCCGGGAGGCTGGCCCGCCAGCTTTAAGAAGCCATGGAGCGACGATGTGGAGGCATTTATCAAGAAGGCCATGGCCGCGCATAAAGTTTCAGGCACGTAAGCGCGGAAGCCGGGGAAATCAGGTCACAAGAGAGTTTCAATTTCTTCACCACTGCAGTAGCGGCGAAGGAGTTCACTGGCGCGATTTATCCAGCGTTCAAGCCCTTCAGGACCTGTAAAGGAAAACACAACCATCAGGACCTTTTGAGTTTGCAGCGTGACCATTGCTCGTTCAGAGTCGCTGGTGGGGCTGCCGAAAGGGCCTGTGGCGTCGGCAAAGACCGGCAAGCTTTCAATGTTGATCAGGCCTTTGCCGATTCCTTTATAGCTTTCACCAGCGATCCCGATGCGGAGTTCGATCGGCGGCGTGATCTTTCCGAGATCGTATGTGCCTGCCGAATTCAGAGATTCCAGCGAAACCAGATTGTCGATGTCCTGTTGATCTGGTACAGCCCTTTGCCGGAAAGCACGCGGCGCAAAAGTGCTTCCGCCGATCCGCGATAACGCGAAGGATCTTTGCCCAGCGCCTTGTACGCACTTCGCATGGCAGCAATCTGTTGGACCGTATTGATCTGTTCAGGTTTGATGGTGGCGACCAGGTGAGCGAGATGCTGGTCGATTTCGTGCCAGAGGGCTTCGTTATGTTTTTCGACAGATACGCGAGCCGAGATGCAGCCCAGCGCAAGATCGGGCGCAAGCACCTTCAGCGCAGGATGGATAGAGATTTCAGGAAGCATTCGCGAATGATCTTACCGCGTCAGATGATCACATGATTGACGAAGTGTCCGTCTCCGAGACAAGGCTAAAAGCTAGCGGCTAAAAGCCAACGGCTGGTTCTCTACGCCAAATTCAACGCCCGCTTAAACGTTCCGCGCTCTTTCTGGATTTTTTCCTGCAGCAGCGTGATGGCATAAATCAACTGCTCAGGCCGCGGCGGGCAGCCGGGCACGTAGATATCGACGGGGATCACCTGATTCACGCCCTGCACCAGCGCGTAATTGTTGAACACGCCGCCTGAAGTGGCGCAAGCACCCATGGAGATCACCCATTTGGGTTCAGGCATCTGTTCCCAGAGCTGGCGGATCACCGGTGCCATCTTTTGCGATACGCGCCCCGCGATAATCATCAGGTCAGACTGGCGGGGCGAGGGGCGAAACACCTCAGCGCCAAAGCGGGCAACGTCGAAACGCGACGCGCCCATGGCCATCATCTCAATGGCGCAGCAGGCCAGGCCAAACGTCATGGGCCAGATGGAGCTTTTCCGCATCCAGTTCACTACGTTATCGAGCGAGGTAAGGATCACGCCCTGCGGCTGCTCATTGCCAAACAGCACATTCTTCAGATGCTGGGCATCGTCAGGGTTGCCTGCGGTGTTCTCAAAGCGTTTGGTAACCAATTCGCGCTCGACTTTTGGATCGACTAGGTGATCGCTCATGACACCTCTATTTTAAATGGATGCGCGGCGGATGGGAAGGATGCTGAAAGCCTGAAAAAAGGCTGCAAAGCTCGAATAAGGAGAGGAATTCACCGCATTGGACGCCGGTTGAGAGACTAAAATGTAAAGAATTCACGGTGAAATGTATCGAATACATGGGCAGGTGGTTTGACTGATGATTTCTCGAGTGCCGCGGCTTTGGCGCTGATCGTGCTTCAAGTATCGACTGAACTCTTTGCCGAAGAAGTTAAGCGTTCGTCACTTTCATAGTTCAACGAAAGGAGATACTGATGACTCATGAAATCGCAGCCGCAAACAAAGAACTTGTCCGCCGGTTCTACAAAGAGGTTTACGGCAACTGGAATATGGCGCTGGCCGATGAGGTTATATCACCACAGTTCACATCCCACGATTGGCCGGAAGGCGGCCCGACCGGTCCCAAGGCGTTCCGTGACTACTATTCTGCCATCCGGTCTGCGTTACCCGACGCCCGATACGAAGTCGATGATCTGATCGCAGAAGGTGACAGGGTTGTGGTCCGGTGGAGACTCCTTGGAACACACAAGGGCGCCTTCCGCGGCATCGCTCCTACCGGGAAGCCGATCACGCTTAAGGGCATCGCCATCTACCGGATGGAGCGCGGCAAGCTGATGGAGCGCTGGGTTGTATCTGACCTGTACGGAGCCCTGGAGGAAAGCGGAGCACTTTCTGCACGCTAACGATCATCAGCCATACCGTTAAAACGGACAGAATCCGGTGAAGCCGCTGGCCTTTGATTTTTACGCGTAAATCGCGCAAGATTTGCAGCCGCAAAACGCATCGGCTGAAGCCGGACTTTATTTGGCCTTTTGGTGGCACGACTCTTTTTCTGGTCACGAACACTCTTCAGGTCCGCACGATTTTCAAATTTCCAATTCGATATTTGAAATCTATAATCCCAGCATGTCCGAGAAAGATGATCTTGGCTGCTCCCGCAGAAGCTTTGTTCAAGGACTTTCAGCCACGGCCGTGACTTTGGCGAGCGGCATAGGGAATGCCGTGCTGGCGAAAGCTCCACCCCAAGTAGAGCTTCCGCAACTGACGCTCGTCGAGGCAGGGCAACAGGTTCGCGCGAAAAAACTTTCTCCTGTCGAACTGACGCAAGCGTGCCTGAACCGCATTGAACGGCTCAATCCAAGCCTGAATGCATTTATCACAGTCACGGCGGAGTCAGCCCTGGCACGGGCGCATGAAGCGGAAACTGAAATCCAGCGCGGCCACTGGCGTGGACCGCTGCACGGCGTTCCCATAGCGCTCAAAGACCTGTTTGATACTGCCGGAGTTCGCACCACAGCAGCCAGCGAACTATTCAAAGACAGAGTTCCCACACAGGATGGCGAAATTGTGCGGCGGCTGAAAGATGCGGGCGCCGTGCTGCTGGGCAAGCTGAACATGCATGAGTTCGCCTATGGCGGCAGCACGGTCATCAGCTATTACGGGCCGGTGCACAATCCCTGGTCGCTCGACCACGAGGCTGGAGGTTCATCTTCAGGCTCAGCCGTGGCAATGGCTGCCGGTCTTTGTTATGGCTCGGTAGGGTCGGATACTGGCGGCTCCATTCGCCAGCCGTCAGCATATTGCGGAACCGTGGGATTGAAACCAACCTATGGACGCGTGAGCACCCGGGGCGTGATTCCTCTCTCCTGGCTTTATGACCACGTTGGTCCCATGACCCGCAGCGTGGTCGATGCGGCAGCTATGCTGCAAGTGCTGGCAGGCTACGATCCTGACGATGCCAACAGCGCAGATCAGCCAGTACATGATTACACCGCGGCACTTACGCAAACCGAACGGCTGCGTGTCGGAGTGCCGCGCGCATATTTTTATGAAGGGCTGCACCCTGAGATTGAGAGCGCCATGAATGCCGCGCTCAAAGTGATCGGCAAACTGGCCGCAAGCTTACGCGATATTGAAATGCCGGCCAGCAATGACACTACGATTCTGCGAGCGGAGGCCTACGCTTATCACGCGGAAAACGTCAAAAAGAATCCGGAACTTTACCAGCCCGAAACGCTGAAGAGAATTCGCGCGGGCGAAGATGTGACCACGGCCGCGTACATTCAGGCCAGACGCCAGGTAGACCAATATCGGCACAACATCCGTAAAGTGTTTGAGACCGTGGATCTTCTGGTCACGCCCACAACTCCAGTGCCTCCATTTACTATTTCCGAACTTCTGGCCGATATGGACAATCTCCGCACAAAGGAGATTCTTACATTGCGCAATACGCGTCCTTTTAACATTCTTGGACTGCCGACGATTTCTGTTCCATGCGGATTCACCAAGTCCGGACTACCAATCGGGATGCAGATCAGCGGAGCGCCGTGGGCCGAAGCAAATGTTCTGAGGCTGGCTCAAGCTTATGAGCAGCAGGCTGACTGGCATAAGAAGCGGCCAAAAATAGACGCATGAAAGCCGTCGATTGCCCCATGACGTGGCACCTGGATTAACATGGAATCCATGGGCTCGCACAATTCCCGCATCCTTGACCAGTTCACGCGCCAGGCTGCGCCGTTTGCCGCCGCTGCGCCCATCCGCAACCAGGAAGTGCTGGATCGCATTGTGCAATGGGCCGGCGCTGGGCCGGATGACACAGTCCTGGACGTGGCTTGCGGCCCGGGCCTGCTGGCCTGCGCTTTTGCCAAAGTGGCAAAGCACGCTACAGGAATCGACATGACGCCGGCGATGCTGGAGCAGGCGCGCAAAACGCAGCAGGAACAAGGTCTCAAGAACGTAAGCTGGCAGCCCGGCGATGTCTATTCCCTTCCCTTTCAACCAGACCAGTTTTCTATCGTCAGTTCGCGTTTCGTCTTCCATCACCTGCAAAATCCGCTGGCGGCACTCAAGGAAATGAAACGAGTATGCAAGGCCGACGGAAAAATCGTGGTGGCGGACATGGCTCCACAACCCGCAAAAGCCGACGCGCTGAATGCCGCTGAGTTGCTGCGCGATCCCTCTCACGTGCGCGCAATGCCTCTAGACGAACTGCGCGGACTATTCCAGCAGGCCGGATTGGAAGGGCCGCAAGTCTTCAGCTATCGCATGGAAGGCGAGTTGGAAGATTTGATGTCCCGCTCTTTTCCCAATGGAGGCGACGCTGATCGCGTGCGCAGGATTTATGCCGAATCGATCTCTGACAACACGCTTGATCTCAACACTCGCCAGGCCGATGGAACAATCTATTACAGCCTGCCGGTAGCGGTGCTGGTCGGATCAAAAGCCTGAGGCATCCTATCGTTTGACATTTTTCAGGATGAACTTAGCGGCGGCCTGGAGAACAACCCGATCGTTGCTCGCAATCTGGGCTCCAGCATTTTTGCTTGATTTGTCCTTTTCCTCAGAATAATAAAACAGCTGGGGGTCCTGCCCTGTCGGTGGCCGGATCGGGTCATGGGCTGCATACACAGCCGCATCAGTCCCTACGACCGTAACTTCGTAATCCACGCGGCTCTTAGGATCACTGACGCTTATTGAGGTGTTGGGACGGTTGTTGTTCGCGGTCCCTGCTCCCCCATTTGCCCGGTAAGTATTTGACCGCTCACATTGGACCGTTTGTCCTTAGCATCCATATGCTCGAAGACCACCCAGCGAAACCGCGAAACCCAATCCGCAGCACAGCCTGGGCATTGAATTTCAATCTTGCCGCTCACTTCTCGTACCTGCGGCAGATAACACACCCCCTGGTCCTTGTAATAGCCCTCGCTCGTCCACCATTCAAATTGTTGTTCGCTTAGGCCATAGTGCGTCGCCTGCTCGCTTTGTCCTGCAGGAACTCCGTCGAGCCACATCACGCCAAAATACGCTCTGCAATTGTGATGACCAGCGATTCCCGGCCGGGATTCTTCCGCAGCCGGTGCTTGTGCCACTAGGGCAACGCTTGACAGCAATAGAACGATCGCAACCAGGACACATTTCATCGCGTTTTTCTGATCCACCATTGAAGTTGATTCGGGAATTCTGCTCCGGCCAACTCGACTTGTCAAAATAAATTCTGCGCGCGATTCTCTGAAACCCGCTGGTGCTCACGGCAATCTGATGAAACATGCATGTCTCTGAAATCTGGCGATATCCGATCAAGAGTCTCAAAGGCGAACGGCTGAACGAAACAGAAATCACCCAGTTTGGAATTCCCGGTGATCGCCAGATCGCGGTGATCCGAACCAACGGAAGATTTCTGACCTCGCGGTCGCGGCCAAAGCTGCTCGGACTACAAGGCTCCATCAACGCGGAGGGCGTACCGACCGTCAACGGCCATCCATGGAACTCATCTCAAGCCCTGGAACTGGTGCTCGAAGCTGCCGGCGAAGCGGTGACACTTAAGCACATCCTGGCGCCTCAGGCCTTTGATGTTCTGCCACTGCTAGTCGCAACCGACGGCGCCGCGCGCTACCTGAACATTGACCATCGCCGCCTGCGCCCCAACATTCTTCTTGCCGACGTCCCTGAACTCGAAGAACGCAACTGGCCGGGACGCGTCATCGCCATTGGCGACGTGCGCATCCATGCGGAAAAACTGCGCGACCGCTGCGTGATGACCACTTTTGATCCCGATACGCAGGCACAAGATCCATCTGTGTTATTACGCATCGTCAGTGAACTCGATGGCAGCACCGCGCTCGATAGCTCCATCATTACTCCGGGCAAAATCCGCGTGGGCGACGCAGCACACATTATCGAGCACGAATGAATCACCGCTAATCAAAGACCTTCAATTTCGGCCACGCATCCCGCAGGTTCGCCTTCAGCCCGCGGCAAAGATAAATGTCAAAGAACTCGTCACGGCGCGCGTACGGATGCTCCACGTGCCCCACGACTTCAACACTCTGAAACAACTTTGGCTCATTCCGTCCGCTGCTGCGCAGAATAATCATGGTGCTGCCGTCATACTTGCCCGGCCCCCAAATCCAGTAACTGTTGTGCTTGCTGATAGCCTGCGGCAGCCCATATCGCGGCCCGTAAAAATCGACCGCGGCCGCCTCACCCCAGCCGTTGGAAAAAATGGCCGTGCGGGCGCGCTCCTCCGGTGGCAGGCCGTTGTAAACTTTCGCGACCTTCTCCACCATCTCCTGCCAGCCAAACTCATCGGCAAACCATTGCGGCAGTGGGCCGTTCTGCTGGTGCTCGATTTCCGGCGGCTTCAGGCCAAGCGAATTTTCATAACGGATAAAGTTCTCCGGCGAGAGCAGCGGCACAGACAACGGCATAAGCAACGCGCCCACAACAATTACCACCGCGACATAAGCGCTCCGCATCCAGGTTCCCATCCGCCGCCCCGCAGCCATGCGCTCCAGTCCAATTGCGCCGGCGGCAAACAAAATCGGATAGATAGGAGCCACGTAATAGTTTTTGGCCTTGAGCGCGATAAACGCCGTGAGTACTACCACGTAAGTCCAGCCAAACAGCCGATAGCGCCCCGCATCACGCGACGACTCGTCGCTGCGCGAATCGGGAGACTGAATATGTTTACCAAAGAACAGCCATGCCAATCCGCCAACCCAAAGAGGGAAAAGAATCGGATTCATGACCATGGCCTGATCAATGATGAATGCCACCGGCCCCCGCACCACGTCGCGCTGGCTCATGCGGATGTTGTGCATCAGTTCCAGGAATGGAAAGTGATTGTGCACCTGCCACAGCAGGTTCGGCAGCGAGATCAGCGCGCAAGCCAGCACCCCGAACCACAGATAACGGCTCTTCAGGAAATGCCGATACGGGGTGAGCACAACACCCACCAGCAACCCAAGCAGCAGGAAGGCGATGGAATATTTATTCTCAAATCCCAGCCCGGCCACCACGCCGAACCAGAGCCAGTAACGCGCGTCGCCCGTGTTAATCGCTCTCAACACCAGCCAGATGCAGGCCATCCATATAAGCTGTTCAAATACGTTGTCAGTAAGCCACGTGTGCGCCACCAGATAAAGAGGAACAACGAAAACAGCCAGCGCCGCCATGCCCTGGGCAAACCGACCGCCGCCCATTTCCCGCGCCAAAGCGCCCGCAAGCCATACTACGGCTGCTCCGGCAAGAATCGGAATCAGGCGCACGCCCAGCGGCGAATCTCCCAGCACCACGCGAGAAAACCACGCAATCCACACAGTGAACGGCGGATGGTCAACGTAACCCCACGCCATGTGCCGCGAGCACGCCAGGTAATACATCTCATCGCGAAAAATGCCGTAACGCGCAACCATTAGCAAATGGAGCAACAGCTTGGCAGCGACGATATAGAGCACAATCGCTGGGCCGGAAGTGAAGCGGCTGTGCGATCCATCGGCGAAGTCTACGCCGCCCATGACAGCATCCGTGCCACTCGCGGTATTCGCGTCTATTCGCGTTAATTCGCGGCTGAATTGGTTTATCTGCCTCAATCTGCGCTCATCTGCGGCCGGTCTTACGGGTTCAATATCACTTTTCCGAACTGCTCGCTCTTTTCCAGTCGCTCGTGCGCCGCCGCGGCTTCGCGCAAAGGAAAGCTCTTGTCTACGACAGGCTTAATCTTGCCGGCGAAAATGTGTTTCATCACCTCATGAAAGTCGCCCATGGTTCCCATGAACGAACCCAGAAACGAAAGCTGGCGGGCAAACAAAAACCTGATATCAAAGCTGGCTTCCGGGCCCGTGGTAGCTCCGCACGTAACCAGCTTGCCGCCGGGCTTGAGTGATTTCATGCTCTCCTGCCACGTGGCTTTGCCAACATGCTCAAATACGATGTCGCACATCTGGCGGTTCGTGATTTTTTTCACTTCATCGCCAATCTTCTGCCTGTAATGGTTGATCACATGGTCGGCGCCCAGGTCTTTGCACTGGTCAAGCTTGTTCTCGTCACCGGCAGTGGCAATGCACGTTGCGCCAAACATCTTGCAGATCTGGATAGCGATCGTGCCGATCCCCGACCCCCCGCCCAGCACCAGCACTGTATCAGCCGGCTTGATGCCGCATCGGCTCACCAGCATGTGCCACGCCGTGAGTGAAACCAGCGGAAGAGAGGCGGCTTCGTCATAAGTCAACTCTTCCGGAATCGGCAGGACGTTTACGCGCGGCACGGCGATGTACTCACAGTTGCCGCCATCATTCAAATAACCCAGCACGCTAAACTGCGGGCAGAAGTTCTGCTCTCCCTCAGTGCATTTGGGGCAGACGCCGCAAAACGTCATCGGAACCAGCAGCACGCGCTGGCCTGCCTTCAGGTCCGTGATGTACTCGCCCACCTCGGCAATGTCCCCGGAAACATCACTGCCATTGATATGCGGCAGCTTCACCCCGGGCAGTCCCTTGCGGATGAAAAGGTCCAGATGGTTCAGCGCGCAGGCCTTCACCCGCACCAATACCTGGTCTTTACGCGGCTTGATGTCCGGCACTTCTTCATACTTCAGGACTTCCGGACCGCCAAATTCATGAAATCGAACAGCTTTCATCAGGGACTCTCCTTGCGCTAGTGAGCAAACAAGCGAGGTTATCAAAAATCCAACACGGAGGCACGGAGACACGGAGGAAATTTGGTAAATGAATAAATCAAGAATTTGGTAATTGATTAATTTGGTAAATGGGTAAATGAAAAACTGCTGCTCCCACAGGCCTCAAAATTACCCAATTACTAAGTTACTCATTTACAAAATCCCTCCGTGCCTCTGTATCTCCGTGGTAGATTTTTTCCCATGATCACCGGTCTCCACGCTATCCTTTACTCTCCAGACGCCGACAATAAAATTTATTGAACTGCTGGCAATGGGCTTGAAGACACCGCTCGGAGAGCTGTTTAAAGATTTATGACCTAAGTTCTTCCGAGGGCTCACCAATTTTCTCCGTGTCTCCGTGCCTCCGTGGTGGATTTTGTGCTATCCGGTAAAATACTCCTGTGGACATCTATGAAGAGATAACCCGGCTGCGGCGGGAAGGCCGTCGCGGAGCGCTGGCGACCATCATTAATGTGCGCGGATCCATTCCCTCGTTTGAGTCGGCCAAGATGCTGGTGCGCGATGATGGCTCCATCGTTGGGACCATTGGCGGCGGCTGCGTGGAAGCCGAAGTATGGGAAGCGGCCCGTGAAGCGATGAAGACCGAGAAGCCGCAGACGCTGCACTTCGACCTGAACAACAATCCCAAATACGACACGGGCCTGGTCTGCGGCGGGACTCTGGAAGTTTTTGTGGAACCTGTTCTGGCTGTCTCGACGCTCTACATTTTCGGCGCAGGACACGTAGCCTGGAGCCTTTATAAAGTCGCGCGCCTCGCCGGCTTTGACGTGGTCGTGACCGACGACCGCGAGAGCTATGCCAACCGCGAGCGCTTCCCTGATGCCCGCGACATATACGCCGATGAATATGAGCGCGTCACGGCGCAACTGGCCCCCAACGATGCTTCTTACATCGTGATCGTGACCCGCGGCCATCGCGACGATATGCGGGTCCTGCGCTGGGCCGCCGAAACACCGGCACGCTATATCGGCATGATTGGCTCGCAGCGCAAGACTATCGCCATCTACAAAGAACTGGAGAAGGAAGGCATCGCCCCAGAAAAGCTCGCGCGCGTCTATGCGCCGGTAGGCATTGATATTGGCGCCGTCACGCCGGAAGAGATTGCCGTGGCGATTGTGGCCGAGCTGATCGCCATCCGCCGCCATTCCGCCACGCCGCTGCCGCACATGAAGAGCGCCAAGGCCGCGGAGATCCTCAAGCAGTTGTAAGCTTAACCGCAACGGACGCAAAGGGATCTCGGTCCAAATCTTCCTTTCACTTGGCGTCCTTCGCGATCTTTGCGGTAAACAATTTCCTCCCAACCAATTAAGATATAGTTTGATCCATGGCCCTTTCACCATCATTTGCGGGCGTCATCCTTGCTGCGGGCGCATCTTCGCGCATGGGCCGCGATAAAGCGCTTTTGCCCTGGCGTGACGGCACATTTCTTTCCGCCGCCATACGCGCACTGCAACCAGCTACGGAGCTGGTAATCGTGGTGGCGGGAGCTAACGCCTCCAGCCTTGAGCCAATTGCCGACTCTCAAGCGGCGTTTCTGACGGTGAATCCCAATCCACAGCAAGGCCAGTTCAGTTCCTTGCTGGTTGGCTTGCAGGATGTTCTCAATCGCGGACGCGACGCCGCGATCGTCACGCTGGTAGATCGCCCGCCGGCGGAAGTGGGAACCATTGAGCAGATCAAGGCGGCATTTCTCTCCAGCGATGATCAAATCTGGGCAGTGGTGCCGGAATACCAGGGCAGACATGGTCATCCCATTGTGATTGGCCGTGAGATGATTGAGGCCTTTCTGCGCGCGCCGGTTCACAGCACCGCTCGCGACGTGGAGCATGCCAACCAGGCGCATATTCTTTACCTTCCCGTAAAAGACCCGCTGGTCGCGGCCAACGTAGACACGCCGGAAGACTTTGAGAAATTGCGCGCAGGTACCGCCATTTGAGGACCGAGACTTCCACCAGCCAGAAATTTGCTGACTCCATCCTGGCCTTGCGCCCCCGCGTTGCCGTATTTGATTGCGACGGTACATTGTGGAGCGGAGACTCCGGCGCAGACTTTTTTTACTGGCAGATTGATCGCGGTATGTTTCCGCATGGCGTGGCGGAGCGCGCGGCCGCCCGCTATGCCGACTATAAGCAGGGCAAGGTGAATGAAACCGAGATGTGCGGTGAAATGGTCACCGTCAATGCCGGCAACTCTGTGCAGATGCTGGAGGAAGCGGCGGAAGAGTTTTTCTCAAGCATCGTGGAAAAGCGTATCTTCCCTGAGATGCTGCGGCTCACGCGCGAACTGGATTCCATCGGGTGCGAGGTCTGGGCCATATCTTCCACCAATGACTGGGTAGTGCGTGAAGGCGTAAAACGCTTTGGCATTCCTCGCAGGCGCGTGCTGGCGGCCAGCGTCCATATTGAAGACGAACAAATTACTGACCGGCTCATCCGCGTGCCCAGCGGTCCTGGGAAAGCCACTGCAATTCATGAAGTCGTGAAGAAGCAGGTGGACGCGTGTTTCGGCAATTCAATCCATGACGCGGCCATGCTGGAGCTTGCGCGGCATCCTTTTGCCGTGAATCCCAATCCTGATCTGGAAGGGATTGCCCGGGAAAAAGGCTGGCAGATTTACTGGCCTTCAGGCACCCGGAATCACTAGATGAGGTAGAAAGTGCCGTTCGCAGAGACCAACAATGCTCGCCTGTTTTACCGGCTGGAAGGCCGTAGAAATCTCCCCGTGCTGGTGCTCTCACATTCACTGGGCTGCGACCACAGCATGTGGGCCCCGCAAATGCCCGATCTGCTCAAGCACTTTCAAGTGCTGCGCTATGACACGCGAGGCCACGGCGCGTCTGGCGTTCCTGCCGGTGATTACACGCTGGACCAGCTAGGGCAGGACGTATTGGCGGTGGCGGACAAGCTCAATCTGGAAAAGTTTGCCTTCTGCGGCATTTCGATGGGTGGCGCTGTGGGCCAGTGGCTGGCGATCAATGCTCCACAACGGCTCAGTGCGCTGGTCTTGGCGAACACATCGTCCAAATTCGGCACGCCGGATCTGTGGGACGCCCGCATCAAAGCGGTGCGCGAAGCCGGCATGCAGTCGATTGTCGACGCCACCATGCAGCGCTTCTTTTCTGCAGACAAACAACACACTACATGGGCGCAGTCCACCCGCGCGGTCGTGCTCGGTACCGATCCCAAGGGCTATGCCGCTTGCTGCGCCGCATTGCGTGAGGCCGACATGCGAGCCTCGCTTAAGAAGATTCCTGTTCCCACGCTGGTGATCGGCGGCGACAAGGATCCATCAACTCCCTGGGAAGGCAACGGCTCAGTGCTGGCCCGCGATATTCCCAACGCAAAAGCATTCCGTTTGCAGACAGCGCATCTTTCCAATCTGGAAGAACCGCAAGCGTTCACCACGGCCGTGCTGGATTTTCTGCTGGCTCCAGGAAACCAAGCGAGATCCGCTTGAAGCCGGCATGAAAATTTGGCCGTAGGTGCCAACAATCCATTGTGACGGCCGTCACACAGAGGTGTGACATTACTCACCGAAAACTTTCTCGGCGTCTGCGATTCTCTCTCCACGGGAAGCAAACTCTCAGGTGACAGAAACACCCCTTCGCGCCGCTTCCCCATCGGGCCGATCCACGGATATCAAGGATTGAACGTTTATCAAGGCTGCAATAGCGGTGCGGCTTCCGGAGGCCTTTGTGCGCATTCTTATCGTTGAAGATGAACCTAAAGTTACAAGAACCCTGGTCAAAGGTCTGGAGGCAGACCACTTCGCCGTTGACGTTGCTGAAAATGGAGAGGACGGACTGCAACTCTCCAGTGAAATCGACTACGACGCCATTATTCTCGACTGGAACCTGCCCAAGCTGGATGGGCTGACTGTGTTGCGAAAATTGCGCAAGTCCGGATCGGCGGCGCGCATCCTCTTCCTGAGCGCGCGCAAGGAAATTTCCGACCGCGTTATGGCCCTTCAGTGTGGCGCCGACGATTTCCTGGTAAAACCATTCTCCTTTGAAGAACTGCGCGCCCGCGTCCACACACTGTTGCGGCGTCCCACGGAACTGCTGGACAGGATCATTGTGGCGGACCTGGAACTGGACCGCATGCGCCACAGCGTCACTCGAGCCGGCAAAAACTTGAGCCTTACTCAGCGCGAATACGCGGTGCTGGAATACCTGATGCGCAACGCGGGCCGCACAGTCACGCGCACCATGGTGGTGGAGCACGTTTGGAACCTGGGTTTTGAAGGGCTTACCAACATCGTGGATGTTTATATCAACTACTTGCGCGCAAAAGTCGACCAGGGATCCAGCAATCCGTTGATTCACACCATACGCGGCGTTGGTTACTCCATCATGGCCACGGAGAGCGGCGAGCCCGCGCATGCCGGACCTGAAATTCGCAGTTTTCAACAGGGCAAAATGGGGTCGGAGGGACAGACTACGCCGTGAAGTGGCAGCGAATCGCGACCGCAGCACAACTACGTCTCTGCCTACTTGCTGACTGCCATCTGCTGCTGGGCCGCCTGGTATTCCTCGTATGTCCCCTTGAAGTTGAGGCGCACAGGAGGCGTGAGCGAAGCGGGAGCCTCCTGCCGAAATCCTGAGCAAACGCAGTGAGTCGAAGGATCTCCAGCTAACTAAACCTGTACGGTCTGGTACTCCGCATACGTCCCCTTGAAGTCTTCGATCTTGTGATCGTCAAAGTGCCAGATGCGCGTGGCAACTTCATCGATGAGATCGTGATCGTGGGTGACAAGAAACACCGTGCCCTGGTAGCGCTGCAGTGCGATGTTGAGCGCGTTGATAGATTCAAGATCAAGGTGGTTGGTGGGTTCATCCAGCACCAGCACGTTGGGCTTTTGCAGCATGAGCTTGCAGAAGAGGATGCGCGCTGCCTCGCCGCCGGAAAGCACGTCAGTCTTTTTGGTGGCCTCGTCGTGGACAAAGAGCATCTGCCCCAGCAGCCCGCGTATCTCTTCATTGGAAACCGAGGGGTCCCACTGGAAAATCCAGTCCAGAATGGTGCTGCCTTTTTCAATCAGGCTGCGATGGTCCTGCGGAAAATAGCCGATGGCGGCTTCGTGTCCCCAGGTGGTCTTGCCGCCGTCAATAAATGGTCCGGCATAGCCTGACGTCTGGCGCAATTCGCTCTCAGGCGTGTTGGGCGAGCTGGCCAGTAGCGCATTGAGCAGCGTTGTCTTGCCTGCGCCGTTGCGCCCCATCAACGCGATTTTTTCTCCGCGCGTCACGCTCGCGGTAAAGTCCTGTATGACGTGGTTATCGCCGTAAGATTTTGTCACGCCCTCAATCTCAAGAATGTGCTTGCCGGAAGGCCGCTTCATTTCAAACTTGATGAACGGGCGGGCAATGTTCGAACGCGCCAGTTCCGTCAACTGCAAACGCTCAACTTCTTTTCTACGCGACTGCACCTGGCTGCTGCGCGTTCCGGCGGCAAAGCGCTGGATAAACTCATTCAACTGCGCGATCTTTTTCTCGCGCTGCGCATTCTGCGCTTCAATCTGCGAGCGCACCTGCGTCTTGGTCATCACCATATCGTCATAGCCGCCGGTATAGGTGATGATGGTTTCATAATCAATATCGGCAATGTGCGTGCAGATGCTGTTCAGAAAATGGCGATCGTGCGAGATGGTGATGAGCACGCCGTCATAGCGATTGAGAAAATCCTGGAGCCAATGGATCGAATCAAGATCAAGGTGGTTCGTGGGCTCGTCCAGCAGAAGCGCCTGCGGATGCCCAAAGAGCGCCTGCGCCAGCAGCACGCGCATTTTTTGTCCGCTGGGAAGCTCGCCCATCTTGCGCTCATGCACGGTGTCCGGAATGTCGAGCCCCTGCAGCAGTATGGCCGCATCACTTTCCGCAGAGTATCCATCTTCCTCGCCGACCACACCTTCAAGCTCACCCAGCCGCATGCCATCCTCATTGGACATCTCAGGCTTTTCGTAGATGTGGTTGCGCTCTTCCATGGCGGCCCACAGGCGCTTGTTGCCCATAATGACGGTGTCAATCACGCGATACTGATCAAACGCGAACTGGTCCTGACTGAGCACGCTGAGTTTTTTGGGGCGGACAACGCTACCCTTCTGCGGCTCAAGCTCGCCGGAAAGCAGGTTCATAAATGTGGTCTTGCCCGCGCCGTTGGGGCCGGTGAGGCCATAGCGCTTCCCCGGCGTAAACGCCGTTGAGACCTCATCAAACAATATTTTTGCGCCGTAGCGCATGGACACGTTACTGACTGAAATCATTAGTTTTATAAGGAACTGCGAAGGGGTTTCCGGCTTACAAGGCGGGACCGCAGCTGCGTCTTTTATTTTAGCATGCTTCGCGTGCTAAACCGCTCTGCAGAATGGCCTAAAGCCATCATCTATCCGCACCTGTTGCAGCGCCGCTCGGCGCGCCAGTCGGGCTTCGCGGCTATGGGCGCGCATGGATAATACTGCTTTTTTTAAACCTGAGGACGCATTGCTGAAGATACGGCCTAAGATCGTGGCGAACCGTTGTCTCATACAAAATATAGACGTTAGCTGTTTACAACAACTGCCCCATCTTCTTTCAAATACGGTAGATATTCGGCGGGGAAATCATTTTTTAGCATTCGTCTTGAAATACACTTTGTAAGCGCAAGCCATTTGTTAACCTGTTGAACATGCAGTAATTCATCAGCACTCATCGTGAGTTCCCCTTTATTTGACAGGAGAGCATGAGCAACATTGTCTCGAAGTGGATCCAAAGTGCTTTCAATCACTGTGGAGACTTGTTGACCACGCACTTCTGGAGGCACTGCAGAATCTAAAGCTAGAGCACTCCATTCGAACCGAATAGGGAAAATAGCATTCAGCCACTTTCGGACATCGTCTGCATTAGTCGGTAAGACTTCGTTAGGTAGCGTTATAGCTGTTCCTGTTTTCTTGGCCTGTCGCTCAAGCCTTTTCCTTCTTGCGCGAAGTCCTTCGATGATTTTAAAAAAACACAAAAATGTGTAGACATTGCTGCTCGAACCCAATGCTTCTCTATAAAGGCCCGCATATCCCCTTAATTCAGCTTTTAATTCAGCAGTAGGCATGATCGCAAATGGCGCTTCCCAAAAAGGATTTGAGTAGCTCATTTGAGAATTCCCTGTCGTAATTTCTAAAGTGTCAACTTGGTAAATCTTGAGTGGTATGTCGAGGTGTGCCGACCAACTGCTTAAACTGGGAGCTAAAGCCCGAAAAGCCTTTTGTTGTGCATCATTGCGGCTAAGTGCCTCGAAAGAATCAGATATCAATTTTCCAAGAAACCCGCGTTTGTTTGGATATCCAGTGAAGACGAATTTGCCATCCTCAGTTTGACCATAAATCTTGATTCGATCTGCCTCTGGGTTGCCCGGCGGTACAAAAGCTGGTTTTGTGACCGCAAGATGTGAATCACCTTCAAGACCGGTTGCGAATGAAAACTGGTTTTCTGCTTGTAAATTGTAGCCAGGCCTATTCAACACAAATGTGACGGTATATTGGCCAGGGCTACCCTGAAGCGGCGCATGATTTCGAGGATCATCCCCTTTGAATTGGTTGATAACGTGCAGATGGCCTGGCTCTCCTGACAAGCCCATAATTGTTCGGTTGTTAGAAGTATTCAGAGATATTGGTGCAGGGGCATCTCGCGTGCTATTCGATGTCTTTGCACCGCAACATTTTTTGAATATCTTGCCGCTTCCACATGGACACTCGCGTGTACGTTCTAATTTGCGTTGTCGACGTCTATCGTGACGAGAACCATTCATCGCGTTTGCTTATAGACTAGCGCGATCGGCAGAGGGTCGTAGATTTTTTTGTTGCAGCACAGAAGAATTGTGCTAACGTGGTTTCGTATTTTATTTGTTAGCCGTTGGAATTACAGCATGGAAGAATGCACCGCACAGGCAAGAGTGCCTGTGCCACAATCGCAGCCGAGGGCGGCTGCGGTCCACGGTTTACGAGTTAATTTTGATTTTTTAAACACCCGGCTTTGACGCCGGGTTTTGACATTTTAGGGTTGTGGCCCTCTGCCGATCCTTGGGTGTATTGGGTGACCTTGGGTGAGATTGGGTGGAAGCCGGGGGGCAGGGGGTGGGGTGGGATTTGCCAGAATTGCCAAAAATCGCCGGAATTGAAAAGCGGAGCTGCCGCAGATTGGCGCTGAAGAACGCAGATCAGGAGCGGCGGAGAGAGGAAAACACAATGAGCGAAAGCGGAATGAACTATGCCGGAATTGGCGTGAATCAAGCAGCAACCGAAGCCGATGAGGCACGGAAGAAGAAATTTCGCCAGGATTGGGAGGAGAGCGGAGGAGGCCAACTTTGTCTTGCCTTCTACGATGCCTTTAAGAAATACAAGTACTACGTGGAGACGCATAGTGGCGAAATGGCGCGACCAAGTGGCCCGATCAACAATAAGTACGATGAGCACACAGTGTTCCAAAAATGCTTATCTACCATGGAGAGCTACAAACGAGAGCGGGAGGAGACACTGCGGAAGAACCTGGAAAAGGCGCAGAGCGCAGCGCGATGCGAGCACGAATTTTTGAATGGCGAACGGTGTCGGGCACCCAGGATGAGAGACAAGAAGCTGTGCCGGATGCACGAGGGCCTGGAAGAAGCAAAAGCGGTGAAGCTGGACCTGGGCCCCATGGAGGACGCCGACAGCATTCAGGTGGGAATCAGGAAATTGCAAGCGGCAATTATCGATGGGAAGCTGGACTCAAAGCAGATTGGGCATCTGGCATACACGATCCAGCTGGCGGCATGGAACGTGACGAGGACGACGACAGCGCAGGCGGAAGCAGACTGAGGGAGTCCCACAAGAAGACCAGTTCGACCAGTTGAAATGTTATATTTTAGGATTACTCATGCGCGAGCGCGGACACTCTTGACGAATCCAATCCAGACCATCAAAAACCTGACCCAATCGGCCCTGGGCGATATCAATGCCGCCGCCACGCTGGCCGATCTGGAGAAGGTCCGCGTCGCCGTGCTAGGGCGCAAAGGCGAGCTCGCCGGAATCAGCAAGACGTTTGGCGCGATGGCGCCCGAAGATCGCGCCAAGGCTGGCCAGCTATTGAATGAAGCCAAGGCCACGCTGGAAAAATCTTTTGAAGATCGCAAAGCGTCGCTTGAAGGATCGGAAGCTGACCAGCGTTTCAAGGCCGAATGGATTGACCTGACAGTTCCGCCGCAGGGCATTGCGCCGGGGCACATTCATCCTGTAACGCAGGTGCAGGACGAGATTGAGCAGCTCTTCACCTCAATGGGATTCCGCGTGCTCGATGGGCCTGAGGTGGAAACCGACTATTACAACTTTGACGCGCTGAATATTCCGGCTGACCATCCGGCGCGCGACATGCAGGACACTTTCTGGATGACCGATGGCCATCTGCTGCGCACCCACACCTCGCCGGTGCAGGTGCGGGCGTTGCAGAAATATGGCGCGCCCATGCGGATGATTGCGCCCGGACGCGTGTTCCGTAATGAAGAAGTGGACGCATCGCACGAGCACACGTTTTACCAGGTTGAGGGCATGATGGTGGACCGCGACGTTTCCGTGAGCCACCTGATTTATTTCATGCAGACGCTGCTTAGCTCGGTCTTTGGCCGCAAAGTAACGGTGCGCCTGCGCCCCGGCTACTTCCCTTTTGTGGAGCCCGGTTTTGAGCTCGATATCCAATGCCTGATCTGCGGCGGCAACGGCTGCGCCGTGTGCAAGCAGAGCGGATGGGTGGAGCTGCTGCCGTGCGGGCTGGTGCATCCCAACGTGATCAGCAATTGCGGGCTCGATCCGCAGGAGTGGAACGGATTTGCGTTTGGCCTGGGCCTGACGCGCCTGGCCATGATGCGCTATGCCATTGACGATATACGCCTGCTGCAAAGCGGCGATCTGCGTTTCCTGAACCAATTTTGAATCTATGAAGTTTTCTTACAATTGGCTTCGCGAGCTTGTCCCCGGCCTGAAAATGGACGTGACCACGCTTGCCCAGCAGATCACCATGAAGACGGCCGAGTGTGAAGGCGTGCACGATCCCGGCGCTTTCGCCGGCGCAAGCGTTGCCGCGGTTGCCAGCGCGGAAAACTCCGAGCCCGATTCCATTATTGAGATTGACAACAAGTCTCTTACAAACCGCCCTGATCTCTGGGGACACTTGGGCATGGCGCGCGAAGTTGCCGCCATCGCCGGCTTGAGCGTTGCCGATCCTGTGGCCGATCTGCCCTCAGCGGCGAGCAAAAGCGATCTCTCCATCACGATTGAAGATGCCAATCTCTGCGCGCGCTTCAGTGGCCAGCGAGTGGAGAACGTAAAAGTCGCGCCTTCGCCGCTGTGGATGCAGTATCGCCTCAACTCGCTAGGCGTGAATCCCATCAACAATCTTGTTGACGTAACGAACTATGTGCTCTGCGAACTGGGCCAGCCCATGCATGCCTACGACGCCGATCTGCTGGGCGATACCATCATTGTCCGCGCCGCGCTTAAAGGTGAGTCGATTCTTGCACTGAATGGCGAAAAGTATTCGCTCAGCCCAGAAGACATCGTCATTGCCGACGCGCAAAAGCCCGTGGGCATTGCCGGAATTATCGGAGGTAATGATACGGCGATTCGCCCGACGACCAAGCGCATCGTGCTTGAGGCAGCGTCATTCCCCGCTTCCAATGTTCGCAAGTCTTCTTCGCGGCTCAAGCTGCGGACAGATGCTTCCATGCGCTTTGAGAAAGGACAGGACCCGGAGAACACTGTTCGCGCTTTAGCACGCGCGGTTGAATTGCTGAAACAGATTTCACCCGGATCGCAGGCCGCGCCGCCTATTGACGTTTACGCGCGTAAATCCACGCCGCCTAAAATCCAGCTCGATATCGATTGGGCCGAGCGGAAGCTTGGCCGCAAGCTATCGACGGAAGAAGTCGTCAATATTTTCAAATCGCTCGTCTTCGGCGTGGACGTGGTCGATCAGCGCAAGCTTCTGCTTACCGTTCCCAGTTGGCGGGCCACGAAAGATATTTCCATTCCTGAAGATCTGGTGGAAGAAATTGGACGCATGGTCGGATACGCTTCCATCGTCCCGCAGGCTCCGGCGGTCCTTGCTGCTCCTACGCCGCGCAATCTCGACCATGAACAGCACCGAGCCATTCGCGCCGCTATGGTTGGGCAGGGATTCACTGAGGTCTCCAACTACTCTTTTATCTCTGAGGTAGATGCGGCTATTTTTCCTTCATGGACTGGCAGGCTGCTTCAAGTCGCAAATCCAATTGTTGCGGAGCAGAAATACATGCGGCCTAGCCTGCTGCACGGAATTCTCCGTAATCTGACCAACAACAGCCGTTTTTTTACTGACTTCCGCCTGTTCGAAATCGGCCGCGTTTATAGCAAGGGCAATGACGGTGCACCGAAAGAACGGACGCATCTAATGGCCGCGATTTATGGCCGCGAAACCAATGGCGCCAACCTGCTGGAAATGAAACGCGTCGTCCAATATGTCGCTACGGGAGCGAGGATCGTGCCAGCAAAGGCGCATGGCAAGATCATGCATCCGGAGCGCGCGGCGCATGTTGAAGTCGGCGGCCAGCGGGTGGGCGATCTCTACGAACTGCATCCCGGACTGCTTGACCGAGGGCGCGCGGCCATTCTCGATCTTGATCTGGACGCGCTACAAGTGCTGCCGTCTCAGCGTGCGCCGTATCGTCCACTGCGCCGCTTCCCCACCAGCAGCTTCGATCTTTCGATTGTGGCGCCAGCGCACACGCTGGTGGCCGATCTGGAAAACAAGCTGCGGCATTTTGCGGGGGAAAGCTTGGTCGCTCTCCAA
The DNA here is from genome assembly GCA_020072645.1 of Terriglobia bacterium. NCBI lineage: Bacteria > Pseudomonadati > Acidobacteriota > Terriglobia > Terriglobia bacterium. The sequence continues at coordinate 656,982 of JAIQGK010000003.1, read as the reverse complement.
TTCCTGCTGATCTTCCCGCTGCCGCCGGACAAAAAGAGCGTGTCTTTCCGTCTGACCCTCGGGGCGGATGATCGCACGCTGACCGCCGAAGAGGTTACACGTACTCGCGGAGAAGTTGTGGAAGGAATCAAAGCGGCGGGGTATGATTTGCGGGAATAAGCGGGCTACTTAGTGTTTCTATGATCGCGCGGTTGGGCGTCTACCGGTAGCCTTCATTGCAGATTCAAAGATTTTGAAGATGTGCCGTTTACTGCCTGCTAGATCGCCTACGCATAGAGATCCATGGCTTGAATGTTGTAGAATCAGCTCGCGGGGGAATGGAATGCTTGGAGAAACCAAACAGTACATTGTTACTCCTGACATAGAATATGGATCCCTATGGATCTTGCCCGCTTGGCTTCGGATATTCATTTTCTATTCGGCAGTGTACCTGCTGGTGGATTGCCTTTTCTCTTTGGGACGACCTTCCTATAAGGGATTGCTTTGCGCCTGGTTGTTGGGCATGGCTATGGCGCTTATCCTTGGCTTCAAAAAAGATACTCTCATTCTAAGCGATGAGTTCATCGAAGCCACTGACACGTTCAATAGGGTCAAACCTATAAGAATTTACAGGGATAGATTTAGCAAGATCACAGAGTCTTATATAGGCATACCCCCTCTGCGTCGCCGCGGCTTGCTTATAATATCCCAAGGCAAGTTCCGCTCGATGTTCGCGAAACATGTCTTTATTCCATCAGGGCTGCCTGACTACGCCGAAATCAAAGCAAGACTCATGGAATGGGTCCCATTGCCCCGCTAGCCTCCGATCCTTTCAGTCCCAATGTGGTCTCGACAATAGGCTCCATCTGGACCGCAACGCCCCGGCATTTTCAAACAAAACTGTTTTATTCTTCACGCTTCGTCGTGAAGAAAATGGTGAAAGAAAGGCCTTTTCCAGGAGGTGAAAAGCTCTTACGTCATTTCTCGGAATGATCCCGGTTAGGCGCTGTTCTTCGTCCAAGCAAAGTTATCGCACTCTCTTCACAATCGCCCGTGCAAACCTTTCCGCAGCGCCTTCCGCCAGTCCTAAAAACAGCTCTGGCTCTATCAACTCCAACTCCATTAGCACCAGCTTGCTATCGCGGACGATAACGTCGATCCGGCAATATAGCGAATCGCGCACCTGTGGCACGGTTGCAGCGATTTGGTCGGCCTGAGCAAGAAGATTTGAATCAGGATGAAATAACTCCGCGCTGCCGCCATGCTCTTTCTGGACACGAAAATCCCCCGCCGCCGGACGCTTCAACACGGCATGGCTGCACGCGCCATCGATATAGCTGAATGAAATTTCCCCTTGCGTCTCAATCTCGGGAACGAACTGCTGGATAAGGAATGGCTGCGCTTCCATTTTGCTCTTCAATTCATTTTCGGTAGGGACTGCCGCGCTATCAAACAGCCACGTCTTGTATGCCGAGGCCGACACAGCGGGCTTCACCACGGATTTCTTCCAGTTCCTCATCTCCTGCCATACTGATGATGAGATCGGGCCGCTGCCGTTTACGAAGACTGTCGGCGCGATTCGAATCCCCATCGTCGCCAACTCTTCCAGGTAGAACTTATTGCGGTTCCACAAAACTGTCTTCGCATCGTTCAGCACAAGAACGCTGCTTGCCGTACGCCGGAGCCATTTTGTAAATTCGGCGTCGCGCAGGTGGTAATCCCAGCAAGAGCGCAGGACAATCAGATCAAACTTGCTGAAATCACAGGCAGCCGATCTCCAGTCAACAATCTCTGTTTCGACTCCTGCCGCTGCTAAGTATGGCAGCATCAACCGCTCGCTCTCCGCTCCGTGGGGAAGGCCGCTGTATGTAATCAGCGCAAGATGTTTTTTCATGAGCGACGAAGGTCGGCCTTTTTTAAGATCGGCGCACTAATACAAAAGAAGTAACTCCTAAATCCTGTCCCGCAGCAGGCTGATCACATCATCCGCCGTGATGATGCCGGTAAGGCGCTGCTCTTCGTCTACTACGGGCAGCGTGAGCAGGTTGTATTTGTCAAACATTTCCGCCACGTCTTTTTCTGACGCGCTGGCTTCCACATAGATCACATGTTCCGGAGTGAGGGTGCCCAGCCGGGTGCCGCCCGAAGCCAGCACCAGAGAAACCAGAGGCACGGAGCCCACCAGCTTTTCCTGGGAATCAACCAGATAAATGGTGCTCACAGTCTCGACAGGGCCTTCAAAGCTGCGCAGGCGGTCAATGGCGTCACCCACGGTATGCTCGGCTGAAAGAGCGATATAGTCGGTGGTCATGCGGCCGGCGGCGGTGTTTTCATGGAAGGCCAGCAGCTCTGAAACCTCCTGCCGCTCTTCCGGCTCCATCTCTTCCAGAATTTCTTCTGACGTCTCCTGGGGCAGATCGCCCAGCAGGTCGGCGGCGGCATCGGGGTCCATTTCTTCCACAATGTCGGCGGCCTTGTCAGAATCAATAGACCGCATGAGCTCGATCTGCATCTTAGGATCGATCTCTTCCAGCGCTTCAGCGGCCACTTCTTCATTCAACGATTCAAAGACAGATTCACGCTCGGCCGGGGCCAGCTCTTCCAGAATGTCGGCAATGTCCGCCGGATGCAGTTTCGCAAGCCGCTCATAGGCCAGCCGCAGGCGAACGCGGCGCGCGGGATCGGTTTCAATCAGGTCCACGGCTTCCCAGGGGATGGACTTTTCCGGCATGCGCAGGGCCAGCGCTTCAATCGCGCGGCTGGGAGCAAGGCCCTTGAGCAGCCGCCGGATAGCCCCGCGCAAGCCAATATCCACGCGCCCTACCTTGAGCTTGAGCGTGCCATTGACCTGCTCGCGGCGAAGGTCAACGTCATTCACGCGGACAACTTTGCGCCCGGAAACGTCGATAATCTGCTGGTCAAGCAAGTCGCGCTCCAACAGCAGCATGCCTTCAGAGCTGGAAAGCGGCTGCCAATCATGGGCTGAGCCGTTCACCTGGATGGCCGAACCGATCACGGTCTTGACCTGGCGTGAAGGCAGCAGCCGGTCGCCTTCTCGGGTTTTTACGATGAAATCAGAAATGCGGTTGGGATCTTCCTGGGGAAAGATGGCCACTTCACGCACGTGTCCGGCAAACGCGCCGCTGCTGTCATAGACGGACGCGCCCAGAATGCTCGAAAGTGCGATCTCTTCCCGCATATTTTTTCCTAACTTGCAGAATACCCAATGTGGTGGGCCCTGACCAGAGCTAAGCACATTTGCAACAACTATTTTTCAGGACATCATTTTTCAGAGCATATTTTTAGAACAAGAATTTCAGAGCAAGAGCCGGATAGATTTCTCCGTCGGTCGGCCATATGATGCACCCAAGGAAAGAAACGGCTGGCGGTTCAGGCTGAAAAATCTGAATCGCCGCACCGACTAAATGATCTGTTACAGGAAGGAGTTTTTCCCCCATGGCAATCCAGGTTACAGACATGCATATGCTGCGCGACCAGTTGATGGTCCGGCGGCAAAAACTGGAATCCGCAGTGGCCAAAACCCAGACCGCTAACCTTCTGCACCTGCTGGAGCAGGTTGACCATGCGCTGGAACGCGTGGACCACGGCAGTTACGGCGTCTGCGAACATTGCGCCGGGACCGTAGAGCCGGAACGCCTGTTTGCCGATCCTTTGACGCAGCTCTGCCTGGACTGCCTGAATCCCACAGAACAGCGAGCTCTGGAGCAGGACCTGCTACTGGCGGCAAGAATCCAGGCTGGGCTGTTGCCCAAGCGTGACTTCAGCGCTGCCGGATGGAAAGTTGCTTACCACTACGAGCCCGCAGGGCAGGTCAGCGGCGATTATTGTGACCTGGTGCAACACGGCAAAGATCTTTATTTCATGGTAGGCGACGTTTCCGGCAAAGGCGTGGCAGCGGCCATGCTCATGTCAAACTTGCATGCGCTGTTCCGCGTGCTGATTCCCACCGGTCTGCCCTTGGAACAATTGGTCGAACGCGCCAACCGGCTTTTCTGTGAAAGCACTCTGCCCACGCAGTATGCCACTCTGATCGTGGGACGGGCAGATGAGTTTGGCAACGTGGAGATATGCAATGGCGGCCATCCGGCGCCGTTTCATGTGGGCGGGCACGGCGTTGCGTCGATTGAAGCCGCCACAGTCCCGATTGGGCTTTTCTGTGACCAGAAGTTCACAAGCACTACGCTTCGCACTGCTCCGGGCGATAGCCTGGTCATTTATACAGACGGCATTTCAGAGTCTGAAAGCCCTGACGGCGCGGAGTTCGGCAGCGCATCGCTGGCAAAGCTGCTGGGCGCGTGCCATCAAATGCCGTCGCGTGAGCTGGTGGATAAATGCCTGAAAGAGGTTTTGAACTTCCGCTCCGGCTCGCCTCGGTTGGACGATCAGGCGCTGATGGTGCTGCAGTTCGCGCCGACCGCGTAAGCTGCACAAAACGATTAACCGGCAGTCTACTGTTTGACAATCCCCTGCCCGCATAGGCACACTAAGTGCTTCGCCCTATTAGCCGTTCGCTCAGGATCGTCTTTAAAACAACACCTAGTGAATCGTCCCATGACAAACCGGGTCTCATACACGCTTGAGTCAACCTTGGAAAGCGTTAATCAGGTTGAACAAAAAGCTACAGAGGTGGCCGCCGGCGCGGGATTGGGTGAAGACGAGCAATATCAGGTGGCCATGGCCGTGCGAGAAGCGGCAGTAAACGCGGTGCTGCACGGCAATGCTTATGATCCGGGAAAAAGGTTTGTGGTTGCGTATGAAACCACCGGCGATTCGCTGGTGATTACCATTACCGACCAAGGCAAAGGTCTGGACCCGGAATCGCTACCGGACCCACTGGCACCGGAAAACCTGATGAAGGGCTCAGGGCGGGGAATTTTTCTGATTCGCGCATTCATGGATGAGGTAAAGATCCGGAACACGAATCCAGGGACGGAAGTAACACTTATCAAGCATACCGGCCGCAACGCGGCGAATGCCAAGGAGGAGGAAGCACAGTGAGCATGAAAGCAACCAATCGGCAAGTGGACGGCGTCGCAGTCGTGGATATGAGCGGCCGCATCACTTTGGGTGAGGGCAGCGTGGTTTTGCGTGACACCATTCGCGACCTGATCGGCAAAGGCAACAAAAAAATCCTGCTTAACCTGGGCGACGTTACATATATTGACAGCTCCGGCATCGGCGAACTGGTGAGCGCGTTTACCGCTGTGCGCCGTGAAGGCGGCGAACTGAAGCTGCTCAACCTCACTAAGAAAGTCCACGACCTGTTACAAATCACCAAGCTCTATACCGTCTTTGATATCAAAGACGACGAAGCGACAGCAATTAAAGCCTTCGGCAAATAACCTTCCATTTGCGGCAGGCGAGTTCGCGCTCGCCTGCCCAGGGTACCCACATGCCAAGAATCTCACGCATTGATCGCGCAGCAGCTTCGCCTGAGGTCGCTGAGGTTTACGACCACTTCATGAAAGTGCGCGGCAACATTCCCAACATGTTCCGCACCGTGGCGCACCGGCCGGAAATCATGCGGACCATGGTGGCGCACTTCCGGGCCGTGATGGAAACCGGCACCGTTCCCATTAAGCTAAAAGAGCTGGTGATTGTCCGGACGACGCAGATCAATCGTTGTGAGTATTGACTGGCGTCACACACCGTCTTGGCAAGACGGCACGGCTGGACAGACGACCAGATCAACGACCTGGCCAACTTTGAAAAGCGCTCTGATTTCACGGATAAAGAAAAGGCCGCGCTGCGGCTGGCGGAACGCGTGACTCGCGACGCGCACACCGTCGACGATCAGTTCTTCGGCGAACTACGCCGGCACTTTGATGAAGGCGAGATTATCGAGTTGCTGGCCGCGATCGGGCTGTTTAACTATTTCAATCGGTTTAATGATGCGTTGACGATGGAGCCGACGAAATAGGTTTCTTACCCCGAGCGCAGCGAGGGGGTCCTATCAGCAAGAAGGATTCAGAAATCCCCGCAATCAGTCTCTTGCTGCGAACTTAAGTCTGATCAATCAGCTTCCAAGCAATAGCGATCTCTCGCTCCGCTCGAGAGATAATCAATGAACCACAATCTTGTCTTTGATGGCGTTGAACTGCTCGGGTGAGATCACGCCCTTGGTTCCTACTTCGTCTGTGGTGTGATATGGGCGGCCCTTGATAATACGGCCGGCAGTTTCTTCGTCGACGCCGGGAAGAGTTTGCAGCTTGGTCCTGGAGGCGGTGTTTACGTTTACCGGCTTGTCTGGCGTGGCCAGCCCCTGCTTCACGCCTTCTGCGATGGCTTTGCCCTGTACGGCAGCCTGCTTGGCGTCTTTCTTCAACTCAACGGCCGCAACCTTGCTTCCCTCTTTAATTTGCTCTGTCGCTTTAGCGGCTTCCTGCTTGGTTTTCTCCGTGTCCTGGTTGGAACAGGCTGAGATCAGCAGAAGAGAAAGAGTGAGCGCGGCGGCAAGAAGGGTTTTCATAAGTATCCCATCAAGGCAAGGATCAGAACGATGATCAGGATCAATCCCAGTCCGCCGACCGGACGATAGCCCCAGTTGCGGCTGTGCGGCCATGAGGGCAGCGCACCGATCAACATCAACACCAGAATAACGATCAGGATCGTGATCAAAAAGCCCCCTTCCAACGCTACGTTATGTTGGAGTGTGAGAAGCTGGTGGGAGTTGGCTGGGAAGAAGCATTCAGCAATCAGCGCTCAGCATTCAGCCAACAAAAATTTCACCGCAAAGTACGCCAAGTGCGCGAAGGAAAGCAAACGAGTGCATATTATGCAGGTGCATCGGTCAAAAAGTGTGACTCGGTAAAGCGAGATAACAAGAAGCTTTGCGTGCTTTGCGTCCTCTGCGGTAGAAAGTTTGGCTGAGTGCTGATTACTGATCGCTGAGTGCTTATGCATAAAAATCAGCCGGAGAACATGTCCCCGGCTGAGCCTCAGTCATTTTTAGGAGAAAGCGTTTACGACGCGCTGCGGCGTGGACGAATACTCAAGTCGCGCACCTGCGCCAGCAGGCTGGAGCGCTGCATGGAATCCAGCTTGTCCAGGCATTGAATGATTTCGGCAATAAACTCGTCATGCATCAGGTCGGCAATGTCATCTTCCAGCGACCGGCTGGAGCCTTTGAGCAGATCGGCCATGGAAACTTCCAGGGCCGTCGCCAGCCGCTGCAGGGACGACAGCGTGGGCATGGCTTTTTCATTTTCGATCTTTGATACGTATGTGCGCGGCACCGCCATGCGCAAGGCAAGCTGGCGCTGGCTCAATCCGGACTTTTGCCTTAGCATACGGATGGCTGACGCCACTTGAAGATGGGAATGATGTCCGTTTGACGGCGGTTCCACCGGCGCCTGGACCTCAAGGATCGGCTCGGGCTCATCCTCGTCCAGCGAGGTACGGCATTTTCTGCAAAGATTGTTGTTGGTCCTGAATTGGACTAAATGACAATGGTCACAACGTACAACTTCCCGGGAATCGACCGGCGCCAATGCTGTTGCCATGGATGTTTCGGAGTTGCCAGAGCGGGCAGTTTCTCCAAAAAACCTTTACCTCGGGGTTTCCTGTAACTCCCGTAGTCTCAGGCATCAACTCACAATTGTCAATAAGAAATTTAGGTAAAAACCTGAATTAGTGGTAAAAAATTGGTGAATAAATAGAGAAAACAGGTATAAACACAGGATAAAACAATGGATCAAATGGATGGAACCTCTCTGGATCGAAGCCAGGCCTGGAGCCTGCTTTGCGAATACACCCAGTCAGAAAGCCTGCGCAAGCACATGCTGGCCGTGGAAGCATGCATGCGCGCCTATGCCCGCAAATTTGGCGAGGACGAAAATAAATGGGGCATTATCGGCCTGCTGCATGATTTTGATTATGAAAAATATCCCACGCCGGCGGAGCATCCGTTTGTGGGCAGCAAGATTCTGGAAGAGCGCGGCTATCCGGAAGAAGTGCGCCGCGCGATTCTCTCCCATGCCGACTACAGCGGCGTGAAGCGTGAAAGCCGGATGGAGAAAACGCTCTATGCGTGCGATGAAGTCTCCGGCTTCATCACTGCTTCAGCGCTGGTCAAGCCAAACAAGTCGCTCGCCGAAGTCGAGGCCAAGTCCGTCCGCAAGAAGATGAAGGACAAAGCTTTTGCCCGCAGCGTGAATCGCGATGACATTATCAACGGCGCGGCCGATCTGGGCGTCGATCTGGAAGAGCACATCGCGTTCTGCATTGAAGCCATGAAAGGGATTGCCGCGGAGTTGGGGCTGGCGGGGAACGGCTTGAAATCCCGACCCTGAGCGTTCTTTGCGAAGGGGAGCGAACCCTCTAGTGTGGTGTCTCACAAATACCTTCACAAAGAGTTGGCCCGATACTTGCTTGCCCAAAAGATTATTCCGCGCAGCCGAGGGCGGCTGCGGTCCACAATGATTGTTTATTACATGCATTCTCGAGTTATTTCAGAGACACCACTCTAGCTACGTATTCGCCGGAAAACGTATCAAAGCTTTGCTGATTGTTCATAGGTTCTCGTTGCTATAGCGATCTCTCGCTATGCTCGAGATATTACGTCATGCAACGTCAGGCTGAAGTAACTTCATCCGTGCGTTGAAGTGCAATCAACATGCTTTTGGGATCCCTGGGAGCGCGGAAAAAGTATTTTTCCTCTTTCTTGAATGGCAACTTTTGCCAAAGGCTCCGCTCATCCTTGAGGCCTCTGGCCCGCATGTGCGCGACTACATCAAGGTCATGATTGAGGTGCATAGGATGCGACTTTGTAGCTCCGGCCGGCACATCGAAAACCAGCAAGCCACCCGGATTCAGCAGAGAAGCCAGGAAGTTGAGTTCTCCCGGAAGATCAGGTAAATGCTCCAGCACATCGAGAGCGAAGATGGTGTCAAATCCGCGCTTCTCTCCCGCGGCAGCCAGTTCTTCCCTGGTATGAAAAAATTCCATGGCCAGATTGCGTTGCGCGGCCCGCGCTTGGGCAAACCGCATGGTTTCGCCTTCCACGTCGTAATAAACGGCACGATCTGTGCGGGCGACTTCCAGCAAAAGCTCACCGTTGCCGGCCCCGTAATCGAGACACGATCCGCGTGCGCGCCGGAGCATATTCAAGTTCGAGCGGATGCGCTTGTACTCAAGGTTATAGCCGGAGAGCGCGAACAGATATAGCTCAGAGTTTTGCCGGTACCACTCTTTCAGGCGTTCCTGGTCATCGGGAGCAATGGCAGCCTGTTGCCAGTTTTTTGCCAGTTCCTGATTGCTTACGGCCCACAACTGCAGAATGCGTTCTTTAGGATAGCCGGTAAATGCGTTGAGGTCGCGGACGGAAACTTCGATGTTTTCCGCATTGCGCTTTTCCGCGCGATGGACCAGATAAGCTGTCGCTCCAGACGCTACCAGCAGCAGACAGATCAGTGCCGCGGCGAAAGTTGTACCGACATTTTGCCGCCACGCCGCCATGCAAACCAGAAGCAGGCTCACGCCGCTGACCACGACTATCCAGAACGACGCCGGCGTATCCGCTACAACGATGGCGAGGTGCGCGGCTGCCGCGAGCAGCAGAGCAGCGAGCAACAGATCGATATGCACAAAAAAGAGCAAAGCGGCGAACAGCGCAATATCACCCAGCCAAAAATAAAGCGGCACAAAACGCTTGGGCACTCTCCGGCCAAACAGATTGAGAGCCAGGAGCCAGACGATGGCCATCGCCACGCACGCTCTCTCGCGGATATTTGAGGCCAGCAGTCCACCGATGATCAAGGCGGCTGCGATGATTCTCCAGCGAATCTTCACAGCCCAGCGCGATCGTTTCCGGGGATCCACAGTCAAATGCAGATAGTCCGGCGTGTAATAAATAAAGACCGCCAGGGCCCAGGTGAGCGCGGCATAAAGCGCGAGATGCACAAGACCAGAGATTTTCCCGATCAGAACGCACGTTCCCACTGCTACAAACAAGACCAGAATCAGGCCCGCTCCCCAAATGCGGCTGGACGTCAGAAATTTTTGTTGTTCCGTATATTGCATAATTCGAATCGTGTTCTCAAAACATGGGCAGAACAAACGCCGATGAACCGTACAAATATGTGAGGTTATCATGGCGGGGTCCGTGCTTCTGGGCTTGTGATCTGTTCCCTCACTGTGCTTCGCGATTTTAATTTTTGCGACGGACGGATTCGGCCATGCCCCGCGCACAATCCTGGCAGCGGCGTATAGTTACTGTTTCCGACCAAAAAATACGTCAACGCCGCAAGGATGCATGCCATGGGCAATTCACTGAATCTCATTGAAAACATAGTGGTGGTAATGCTGGAAAACCGGTCATTTGACCAGATGCTGGGAACGCTCTATCCCAACAGCTCACAATTTGAAGGATTGAAGCTGGATGGAAGCATGTACAACACCTACAACGGCGTCAAATATCCAGTCACAAACACTTCAAGCGGCGATCCTTTCACCACGCCGACCCCTGATCCCGGCGAATCGTTCGCGGACATGAATCTCCAGATCTTCAACACCACCAATCCCGCGACCGGCGCTACGCCAAACATGGCAGGGTTTGTGAACGATTGGATGGCGACTTCGCAACAATATCCAGGAATACCAACCACCAAGCAATGCCTTGTAGCCCCCTCATGGCCGGCGCTTCCGCGGGCCGGTGCATCTCCGGGGGACATCATGTTTTATTTCAAGCCGTCGCAGCTCCCGGTGACTTCCCTGCTGGCCAAATCGTTTGGCGTGTCCGATGCATGGTTTGGTTCGTGTCCTACTCAGACTTATCCGAACCGCTTCTTCCTGAATTGCGCCACGTCTGGCGGCTACGTGAATGACGTGGATTATCCATGCAACTTTGAACTATGGCCTGATATTCCCAGCATCTTTGAGCTGCTGGATGGAGCCGGAGGCTACAACGCAAGCAACTGGAAGGTTTACTTCCATGACTTTGCCATTGCTACGTTGATCAAATACGTTTTGATGTCCGCCTCTTCATCGCAGCACATGGTCTGCAACTTCGATACCCTCGACTATGGCCAGGATTCAAAACTCCCCACGTTCGCGGACGACGTAGCAAACCAAAAGCTGCCCAAATATTCGTTCATTGAGCCGCGTTACAACGTTGGGGCTGATAATCTGCAGCCCAACGACAACCATCCGCCTTACAACGTGCTGAACGGCGAACTTCTGGTTGCGACCATTTACGGATTGTTGCGCAGCAGCACGTACTATTGGCCTCGAACGCTGTTGATCATTACCTACGACGAGCACGGCGGCTGCTACGATCACGTGATTCCGCCCACTGCCGTGGCGCCCGGTGGAACCGTGCTGCGCAATCCGTCGACGTTTGGTTTTAACCTCTATGGCCCCAGAGTGCCCGCCATCCTGGTCTCGCCTTATATTCCGGCCGGTTCCATTGTGCGTCCTAATGGTTTTTCTTACGTGCCGGGCAACGGCACTTCAACCACAAACGGTGTAACGCCGTTTGACCATACCTCAGTCATCAAAACCATCGTTGAGTGTTTCAATATCTCAAGTGGCGCAGCGAACCTTACCCAGCGCGATGCGAACGCTCCCAGCCTGGCCGACGCGTTGTCCCTTAATGCGACAAACAGGAACGATGGCCCAGGTACGGTAGCATTGCCAAACATAGCGTCCGCCGCTCCTGCGGGAGCGCAGGACTGCCATCTTCTGGAGATTTACAACGCAATGTATACGCGTGCCGCCGCCGTGGGTTCAGGACAGTAAGGCTCTTTGTCGGGATAAGTTGCAGCAGAGCGTGTTTCGCATTGGGTGATAAAGGGGATTGCTGAGGCTGGAAGCTAGTGCGCCGCAGCAGTTGCAACCGGACACGCGTTGAGACGGCTGGGATATGCGGCCAATGTTCTGCTTTTCTGGCCAGGCAAGCGGTCCACTCTGAGCAGCCATTTGCGCTGGTTCCTGGCGCCGGCAGGAACGTTGAAACGCAGCAAGTATCCGGAAAGCACTTCGTTGCTCCAGAAGCGTCGCAATTCCAGCCGCTCCGCTTCCGGCTCTTTGTCGCCACCCCAGGCACTTCCGTCCACGTTGATAACGTGAACGCTACCACCGGTACGCTCAGCAAAATCGAGTATCACCAGCCGTGAACCGTCAATATCAGGCTTGTCGTCCTTTATCAGAATGGTGAAGACGCGAACACCTTTTCTCGCTGCTTCCTCCTGAACTTTTCCCGCTCTGAGACGGCTTTCATTATCCATGCCGTCGGTCACGAGCAGGACTGAATCGCCAGGTTGAGGAGAATCAAACCGCTGCAAGCTTTCACGTAGCGCATCGTAGAGCGCGGTATGCTTCATTTTGCGGCGCTTCATTTGTTCCGTTAAATCGGAGAGACTTTTCCGCAATTCGTCCGGATTTGCGGCAAATGCCAGCCCGAACGCCGCATCATTATTGAATAAGCCATATTCAATTTTGCTACCCTGGGGCAACTCGTCCAGCAATTCGTCCAATGTCCTGTTTACCAGAACCAAAGCTTTATGCTGATGAATGAACAAACTGTCCTTCTGCTCCATGCTGCCGCTGGTATCAAACAAAATCAGCACGCGGAAACCTGGAATACGCTCAACGCTGGTGACCGGAACAACAGCGCTGCCTAGTTGCGCATGTAAACGATCAGCGGTAATCCCAGGCAAGAATGTCCTGGTTGTTTCATCGACCATAATTGCCGGCACGGTCTGCGTGCAGTCCTGCGCAACGGTCAGGCACGGGAACAAAAGCAGCAGAAGTAATGCAGGGCGCATAACAGGGCCACTTTACACCACAATTTTGACCAAACAAAATGTGATTATTCGGCTATTCGTCGGCCAGAGTTACTCATACCTTAACGCCACCATCGGATCAACCTTTGTTGCGGCGCGAGCGGGTACATAACTGGCCGCCAGAGTCACAATCGCCAGGATGGCCGTTACGGCGACAAAGATCGCCGGGTCCCATGAGTGGATACCAAAGAGCATGCTGCGCATGAGATATGAAACGATCATGGCGGCCACGATGCCGGCCACCACGCCCGGAATGATCAAGCGAACGCCTTGCGCCAGGACCATGTTAAGGACGTTTCCGCGTTGCGCGCCCAGGGCCATGCGAATGCCGATTTCCTGCGTGCGCTGGCTCACGGAGTATGCGACCAGCCCGTAAAGACCGATCGTCCCTAGCAGCAACGCAAGGCCCGCAAACATGCCGGCCAGAACCGCCGGATAGCGATGGAGAAATGCGGCAGGCGAGCGCTGGATGCGGTCATCCATGGTCTGGACGCTGAACGTGACCACGTCAGGATCAAACTGGCGGATGGTGTTTTGTATTTCAGCAGACAGCGCATCTGGCTTTTGTTCGGTGCGAACCAGCAGACCGAAGAACAGGCGCGCATTTGCTTCCATGGGCGTATAGATTGCGGGACGTGCCGGGGTATCGAGCGGGCCTTCTTTGACGTCACGCACCACGCCGATGATCTGACGCGGCTTTTCTTTGTCTGAATACGTGAACCATATCTGCTGCTTGAGCGGATCAAGGCCGGGCATGAACTGATCAGCCAGCGTTTTGTTTACGATCACGCGCTGCGGGCCGGTGGCGTTGTCGCCATCAGTAAACCAGCTTCCTTGCACCAGCTCCGCGCCCAGGGTTTGGAAATATGTTCGATTCACCGATCGGCTGTTGGCTTCACGGCCCTGCGGCGTTGCTGAAGGCACACCCACAACGCGAAGGTTGCTGGTGTTGCCGCCGTTCGATACCGGCAGCACGCTGCTGGTACCAACGGACTTTACTCCGGGCAGCGCACGCAGCCGGTCAAGCAAAGTTTGCATGGCCTGCAACTGGTCTTGATCTTTGGGAAAGCGCGATTGCGAAAGTCCAACGCCCATGCCCAGCAGGTTATGTTGATCGAACCCAGGATTGACGTTGAGCAACCGATAGAGACTTTTGACGAGCAGCCCGGAGCCCGCAAGCAGCACCATGGCGAGCGCAACTTCACCCACGACGAGCGCCGAAGCAAAGCGCCGCCATGAACTTGACTGCGAACTCCGCGAGCCGTCTTTTAACGCGGCTTGCACGTCAGGATTGGCTGCCTGTAAGGCCGGCGCCAACGCGAACACAACGCCGGTAATGATGGCCAGCGCAACAGCAAACAGCAGCACGCGCGCGTCAATGCTCATGTGCTTGAGGTAAGGCATGTTGTTCAGCAAGGCAGAAGGGATCATCGCGACAAAGCCTTTGATGGTCCAGTACGCAACGGCCATTCCGGCGATAGCGCCAGTGAATGAGAGGATGAGACCTTCCGTGAGCATCAGGCCGATTAATCTTGCGCGGCTTGCGCCCAGCGCGGTGCGAATGGCCATTTCATTTCGACGAGCCATGGCGCGCGCCAGCAGCAGGTTGGCAACATTGGCGCAGGCAATCAGCAATAAAAGCACCACGGCGCCAAGCAATACCAGCAGGATGGGGCGGACCTGGCCGACAATGACTTCGTTCAGCGGCACAATGGCCGTCCGGAGTTTGTCATTCGATTGCGGATATTGTTTTTCCAGTCCTTCCGCGATCAGGTTCATGGCCGCGGCGGCACTCTCGCGAGAGATCCCCGGTTTCAGACGGCCGACAACGTCAAGCCAGTGCAGGTTTCTACGCTGCAGCAAGGGGCCGCTGGCGTGAAGCGTGAGCCACACATCAGGATCGCCGACAGGAGCAAAATGAAAATCCACCGGCAAGACGCCAATAATGGTTGTAGGCTCATCGTCAATGTTGAGCGCTTGGCCGATGACATCTTTGCCGCCAAAATGCCGCTGCCACCAGCCATAACTGAGTATCGCCAATCGCGGCGCGGAGGCCTGGTCTTCACCGGCGCGGAAGTCGCGCCCAATAATAGGATGCACTCCAATGGTCTGGAAAAAATTGTCCGTCGCCACCGCGGAAGGCAGCAATTCCGGAGCGCCTGCGCCGCGCAGCAAGACCTGGTTTTGTCCGTAGCCCGCGAGGCCGTCAAATACCTTTTGCTGCTCACGCCAGTCAAGATAGTCAGGATAAGAAGCTTCAAACTGCGTGAACACTTCTGCCGTCCGCGTGTCGTAGACCTCCATCAGCCGCGACGCATCACGGTATGGCAGCGGGCGAAGCAATGCCGCATCGACAAAAGTAAAGATTGCTACGTTAGCGGCAATGCCCAGCACCAGAGTGATAAGAGCGATGGAGGTGAATCGCGGCGACTTGAGCAATGCGCGCAATTCGTAACGCAGGTCCTGCAGGATTGTTTCCATCATGGTTCAAGCTCCTGATCCGGAAATGTAGAGACACGGCTTTTGGAGAATACTGGCGATCGTGGAAAAGGTTCCCAGCTTGAAGATTTAGACGCGGGAGCGACGGATACGTTTTGCCGAAGTTGTTGGGATAAAACGCCTGAGGGCCGCGCCAGACTGCATCCTTTTCTCTCTCAGTGAATCCATTGGATAGATCTTTACAGGAGATTACATGCCGCTGGTTCGAATTTCTTTGATTGCGGGCAAGCCTGAGTCGCACAAGCGAAAAGTCTCTGATGCTGTTCATCGCGCGCTGGTTGAGACGATTGCCATCCCCGCGCAGGACCGCTTCCACATCATCACTGAACATAGTCCCGCAGATTTTATTTACGATCCGGAATATCTGAAGATCCATCGCACAGATGACTTGGTCATCATTCAGATCACGCTGAGCGCAGGCCGCACGCTGGAAGTCAGGAAGTCGCTCTATCGGCGGATCGCGGATCTGCTCCATCAGGAAGCAGGCTTGCGCAAAGAAGATGTCTTTATCAATCTGGTAGAAACGGCGAAAGAGAACTGGTCTTTTGGCAACGGCGAAGCGCAGTACGCAACTTGATGGGCATTCTCCGCGGTTTCCTGAGTCCGCGTTCGCGTAAAAAATTATTTTATTAATGCGCCCGCGCGGATCAACTCCGCCAGCTTCGCAAAATCCTCAGCAAACACGCGGTCATGCTCGATCTTTGGGCTCACCTTGCGGATGGCAGCATGCGCTTTTTGCAACGGCTGGCTGCTCTTAAGCGGCGACAGAAAATCCAGCGCCTGCGCCGCCGCGCAAGCTTCAATCGCCAGCACGTTCGTCGTGTTCGCAATCACGCGCTTCAACTTGATCGCCGCCGCCATGCCCATGGAGACGTAATCTTCCTTGTTGCCCGACGTCGTGATCGAATCCACCGAAGCCGGATGCGCCAGCCCTTTATTCTCACTGGCCAGCGCCGCGGCCGTCACCTGCGGCATCATGAAGCCGGAATTGATACCGGCATCGGGCGCCAAAAATGGCGGCAAGCCTTCATTCAATGCAGGATTCACAAGACGCTCAATGCGTCGCTCAGAAATTCCCGCCAGCGCGCTCAGAGCGATTGCCAGATAGTCCAGCGCAAAGGCCAATGGCTGACCGTGAAAATTTCCGCCGGAGATGATGTCGCCTTCGCCGTGGCCTTTCACAAACACCAGCGGGTTATCCACCGCCGAATTCATCTCGATTTCAAACGTCCGCCTGCAGAATGCCAGCGTATCCCGCACCGCGCCGTGAACTTGTGGAATGCAGCGCAATGAATACGCGTCCTGCACTCGTCCGCAGTCTTTGTGCGACTCGCGAATCTCACTTTCTTTGAGTAGTCGCCGTAAATTGGCCGCGACTTGTGTCTGCCCGGAATGCGGACGCGCATCATGGATGCGCGCATCAAACGCGACGTCAGTCCCATGCAATGCATCGAGTGACATTGCACCGAGTACATCGGCGCTTTCGGCAAGCGTCTCAGCCGCAAGTAGTGAGAGCGTCCCCACCGCCAGCATGGCCTGCGTTCCGTTGATGAGAGAGATAGCTTCCTTTGCCTCCGGAACCAACGGCTTGATCGCGGCGCGCTGCAAAGCTCCAGCGCTGCTGGTGCGCGTGTTCTCAGCCCAAACCTGGCCTTCGCCGATCATCGCCAGCGCCAGGTGCGCCAGCGGAGCAAGGTCGCCGCTTGCGCCCACGCTTCCCTGTGACGGTACCACCGGATGCACGCCTTTATTCAGCATGGCGCAGATCAGCTCCATCACTTCCGGACGCACGCCAGAAAATCCTTTGGCCAGCGAGTTGGCGCGCAGCAGCATCATGGCGCGCGTCTCTTCCTGGCTGAGCGGCTCGCCCACGCCCGCTGAGTGCGAGCGTATCAGGTTCACCTGGAGCTGGCGGTTTTGTGCCGGCTCAATGTGCACGTCGCTCAGCTTGCCCACACCTGTGTTGATGGCATAGGCCACGCGGTTTTCTCGCAGCAGTTTCTCCACCACTTCGCGCGCGGCCACAACTTTTGTGCGAGCGCCATCCGCCAGCTCTACCGGACGCTGCTCATAGACCACTTCACGCAGCTCGTCGAGTGAAAGATCGTTTCCGCTAATTTGAAGAGCGCTCATGGATTTTTCCTGGTCCCGTTGAAAGCCTGCATATATTTTTCCGGCAGCGCCGTGCGTTCCAGCTTGTTGTTTACGATAATGTGCATGGTCTCACCCGTAGCCAGCAGCGTGCGGTCGGCCTCGCGAAAGATTTCATAGCTGAAGTGCAGCAGTGACGAACGCACATTCTTAATCTGCGTGCGCACCACGATCTCATCATCATATAAGGCCGGGGCTTTGTAGCGGACGCGCAGATCGACCACCGGAATGTGGCAGTTGTCTTCTGCTTCCATCTCGCTGTATTGAAAACCAAGCTGCCGCAGCAGTTCCACTCGCCCCACCTCAAACCATATGACGAAATTAGAGTGATACACCACGCCCATCTTGTCGGTCTCGGCATAGCGCACGCGCAGCTTGGTCTCGCCGACGATCTCTCGCTTGCCGTCTTCTATTTTCCTGTCCAAGTGGGTTTGCGTTTCTCCAGAAATGCTGTGATGCCTTCTTTAAAGTCGGCGGTCTGCCGTATGCCGGCGTTGCCCTGCACCGCTTGTTTTACCTGACGGTCCAGTTGCTCGCGAGTATAGCTGGAAAGCAGCTTCTTTGTGGCCTGCAATGACGCAGGACTGTTCTCCAGCAATTGCGCGGCCAGCTCCTGCGCGCGCGACATCAACTGTTCAGGCACAACGATTTCATTCACCAGCCCGAGCTTCAGAGCTTCTTCGGCGCCAAAGATGCGGCCTGTAAGCAGCAGATCGCGCGCGCGTTTCTCGCCGATGTTGGCGATAAGAAAGCTTGAAACAATCGCCGGAACAAAACCGATCCGCACTTCCGTGTAACCAAACTTCGCTTCAGGGACAGCCAGCGTGAAATCGCACAGCGTCGCCAAGCCTGTGCCGCCGGCGATGGCAGGCCCGTTCACGGCGGCAATCGTCGGTTTGGGAAAATCATAGAGCGTCCGGAACAGTGACGCCATGGTTTCCGAATCCTGGATGTTCTGCTCGTGCGTGCGTCCGGTGAGCTGCTTAAGATTGTCCAAGTCCATGCCGGAGCAGAATGCTTTGCCCGCGCCGGTGAGGATGACGATCTGCGCCGCCGAGCCCGCAGCCTGCTTCAATGCCGCGATCAGGTCGTCGATCAACTCATAACTAATCGCGTTGCGTTTCTCCGCGCGATTGAGGGTGATGGTTGCGATGCCCGGGGATTCGGTATAAAGCACGGTGTTGTAAGGCACGCTATTGTTTTCCTTTGACATTTTCTGCGCTCGCGATGATGGCATAAAAATCTGGAACCGCCTTCGGTGTCCCGTTGAATCTGACGCCAAGGTCATTGCCAAATGTGCAAGAAATGCTGCCCGCCATAATTTGGGCTGGCGCCGGAGCATCTTCGCCGGTAGTGATCGCAACATAGGTAAAGCAAACGCCTTCACGGTTGGCAAGTCTCAGTCTTGCACCGGCGGATTTTCTGAGGCCGAAGCTCGCAAGGCGTGCTACTCCTTCCGGCGAATCTGGCCCGGCGGGGGCCTGCCGGTGAAAATCGATTGTGACAAAGCCAAATTTGCGTTTGTAAGGCCCGCCCAGCGTACTGATGGAGAGCTCATTCATCCGACCGCTATGGTCTTCCTCATACAAGAGCGGCACTCGGAACCTGAGTCCGTTCATCTCCACGTGATTGCCGTGCCGCGCATGCCATACCAGCGCGGGAATGTATCCCGCAAAGAGGTACATGTCGGCCAGGACAATCGTGCTCGCCAGCGCCACTATCAGAATGGCTCGCTTTGATTTCACATCACCACCGTGTGCTTCTTTTGGCCGGCATCTTCGGCATTGCGCTTGTCTGCACAATTCAGCGTGATGGTGGCGATGCCCTGAGCTTCGCTATATAAGATTGTGTTGTAGCTCACGCTAGCCCGCTCCTTCCGCTTGCGCCCGCACATGAATTTTTATCTGATCGATGGCGTTATAAAGATAACCTCCGGGATTCCACGCTGCTGTTTCAGGCTGACGGTTCCCACGGCTATCTGTGGCTTGCGACATGATGATATGGTCCCCCGGCTCCGCGTCTTTCCAGGTATAACTCCATAATCGCCACGCATAGCGGACAGGATCGCCTTCCAGTTCTGCGGCCTTCCAGGTGACTCCAGCATCGGTTGAAATGTCCACTCTGGTAATTTCTGCAACATCATTCGTCCAGGCGGCGCCGGAAATGCGGAGGGTCCCTGCCTTGACGGTTGTGCCATTGACCGGCGCCACAATGATCGACTTGGTGTTTAGCTTTGTGAGAGCACGGGTATCATCGTGTCTGATCGAAGTCCCTGGCGAAATGGGTTGCCGCGGAACTCGATATGCATTCTTCATAAACTCGCCATCAAATTCCTTATCGATGACTCTGATTTCGGTGAGCCATTTGCACCAGTTCGCGCCAATCCATCCTGGAACGATGGCGCGCGCGGGAGCTCCGTGATGTTTGGTTAATGGCGCATGATTCATCTGAGTCGCCACAAGCGTATCTTCATCGAGCGCTTTTTCAATGGGAATGCTGCGGATAAATGGCGGGGTCTGGGGTGAAGCTTCCTCCAGGCCACGGAACATCACGTGCTTGCCGGTTACTTTCAGGCCGAAGCGCAGCAACAGGTCGCGTAAACGCACGCCGCTGAAATGAGCGTTTCCTGCAGCGCCCCGCTGCCATTGCGTTCCCGGCGTCTCTGGACGGTAAAAGGCCCGCCCATTGCCGGCACATTCCAGTACTGCCGTGATCGAGTGTGGCGCAAAGCCGGTCAAATCAGAAAAACTCAGAGAGCCTGGCTGCTCTACCTCGCCGGTTACCGTCAATCGCCATTCTGCGCCCGGTGAAATTGAGGGTTGGTCCAGATGATTGCGCACAAAAAAATGTGAAATCGGCGTGATTCGCAATTGCAGGAATTCAACAGGCATTTCCAATTCCAGGCTGGAGGAAGAATGATGAATCATCTCTTCTTTGCCGGGAAGGGCTGGTGAAGCTGCTGATGGCTGCGCAGTTTTGTCCTCCTGTGAAAATGATCGTTCCATTCCAGTTCCTTTCATCCAGCTGATAAGGGACTTTGCGCCCCGCGGCCCTTCACATTACCACCGTGTGCTTCTTCGCAATGTCCGCCGACATCTGCGCTACGGAATCAAGCGGCTTTTTGAGCTGCACGTCTGCGCCGCGATCCTTGAGCGCTTCCACTGCAATCTCCGTCGGTATGTTGCCAATCATTTCATCCTGGGCAAACGGGCAGCCACCCAGCCCACCAATTGCGGAATCAAATCGCCTACAGCCCGCTTCATAGGCCGCGATAATTTTGTCCGCCGCGCCTGCTTTCGTACTGTGCAGGTGCGCTCCGATCTCAAGATAGTCATACGCTTTGATCACAGCCGTGATCAGTTCTTTGACCTGAGCCGGTGTTGAGAGCCCAACCGTATCCGCTAGCGAAATCTGTGTGATGTTCATGTCGGCCAGAATGCCCACGGCTTCAATCAATTCTTCGGCGTTCCACAGATCGCCATACGGATTGCCGAACGCCATGGAGATATACGCTACAACGTTCAGACCCGCCGCGTCGGCCTTCAACTTGATCTGTTCCAGTTCATCGGCTGCGGCTTCCAGCGTCTGGTGCTGATTACGTTCCAGGAAAGTTGGCGAGACGGAATACGGAAACCCGAGCGTCTGCACGGCTTCAGTGGCAATCGCGCGATCCGCGCCTTTCTGGTTCACCACAATGCCGATGATCTCCACGTCATCCGGCGGATCAAGTTCTTTCAGGACAGCTTCAGAATCCGCCATCTGCGGAATGGCCTTGGGCGAAACGAACGACACGGCGTCAATGTGCTTGAAGCCGGCGCCAATCAGTGCGCGCAGGTACTGGACTTTGACAGTCGTAGGAACCTGGCCCTTGAGGCCTTGCCAGGCATCGCGAGGACATTCGATGATCTTTATATCGTTAGGCATGATCTTCATGAGCTTGCGCTCTTTTCTGAAATTTCGAGCGAAGCGAGAAACCCCTATTCCCTTTTAAAACGCCGACCCATAATTCCTTGTTGCTATAGGGTTCCCTCACTCCGTTCGGGATTACAGACAAAACCTATGTTTGCAACACCCCAACCTTAAACTCTTTCACCTCTGGATTTAAGCTCGCCGCTTCCAATGCCGTGATCAGCGTCTGGCGTGTCTCCATGGGATCAATAATTTTGTCGATCCACAATCTCGCCGCGCCGTAACGCGGATCGGTCTGGTGGTCGTAGGTCGCTTTCGTCGTGTCGAATAGTTCTTTCCGTTCGGCGTCGCTCAGCTTTTTGCCCCCGCGTTCGAGCTGCTTGATCTTGATTTCCACCAGCGTTCCTGCAGCGGCAGCGCCGCTCATCACGGCGTAACGGGCAGAAGGCCATGCAAAGACAAATCGCGGATCATAGGCTTTGCCGCACATGGCATAGTGCCCAGCGCCAAATGACCCGCCGATGATGACCGCAATTTTCGGCACCACGGAATTGGCCACGGCATTCACCATCTTTGCTCCGGCTTTGATGATGCCGCTCCATTCGGCGTCGCGGCCCACCATGAAACCGTTCACGTCATGCAGAAAAATCAGCGGGACCAAGTTCTGGTTGCAGTCCATGATGAAGCGCGCGGCTTTTTCGGCGCTTTCGGTATAGATCACGCGGCCAAACTCCACGCGCTTTGCGCCCGAACTGGGATCTGTCTGCTGCGCTGGTGACGCCTGGTTGGCCACAATGCCCACGGCAAATCCGCCGATACGTGCCAGCCCGCAAATCACAGTCTTGCCGTACTCGGCTTTGTATTCGTCGAACTTCGCGCCGTCCACAATCCGCGCGATAATTTCTTTCATGTCATACGGGCGCATGCCATCGGCTTCAAAGATGCCGTAGATTTCTTCCGCCGCGTATGCCGCAGGTTCGGCCTTCACGCGGTTGAACGGAGCCCCCGGCTTATGGCCAAGCTTGCTCACAACCGAGCGTATGCGCTCCAGGCAGATATGGTCGTTGGGCTCGCGATAGTCGATGGTGCCCGCGATCTGCGCGTGCATTTCTGCTCCGCCCAGTTCTTCCGCCGAATACTTGGCGCCGATCGCCGCTTGCACCAGCGCCGGCCCGGCCAGAAAGAGCCCGCTGCCTTCAGTCATTAATATGGTGTCGCACATCACAGGCAGGTACGCTCCGCCGGCCACGCACATGCCCATGATCGCCGTAATCTGCGGAATCCCCATGGCGGACATCACCGCGTTGTTGCGGAAGACTCGGCCAAAGTCGTCCGTGTCCGGGAAGACGTCTTCCTGCAGCGGCAAAAACACGCCCGCTGAATCGACCAGATAAATCGTGGGAATATGGTTTTCAATGGCGATGTTCTGCGCCCGGATTACCTTCTTGGCCGTCATGGGGAAGAACGCTCCCGCTTTCACCGTGGCGTCATTCACGATGAGCATGAACAGCCGTCCATGCACGCGTCCCAGACCTGTGACCACGCCGGCTGAAGGCGCGCCGCCCCACTCTTCATACATTTCATAAGCGGCGTAGAGTCCAAGTTCAAAGAACCCGGTGTCGCGATCGATAAGCAAGTTGATGCGCTCACGCGCGGTCAGGCGCTTCTTGCTGTGCTGCGACTCGATGGCCTTTTCGCCGCCGCCGAGGCGGATTTTTTCTTCCTCATTGCGAATAGCGGCCACCAGTTCCGCCATGGCGCGCATGTTCTTCTCAAACCGGGTAGAGGTAGCGTCGATTTTTGTGGGGAGCTTGAGTATCTGATCGGCCATAGAAGTTGGGCAAACTATTTAGATTAAATGAGGGGAGAAAGAGCGCGCAAACCCGTAAGTAAAACCTTACCGCTGATGACACGGATGAAACGGATTTTCACTGATCATAAAAATGGTTTGAGTAAGAACAAACGGAGTATTCAAGGCTTGAGACCTGAAAGCAGGAAGAAAAATCCATGTTTTGAATTGGGCCAAATGGATCAATGACTTCAACGTAGAGACGTAGCATGCTACGTCTCTCATTTACCCGCTTTCTATTGCTTTTTCTTTGGCAATTTTTAGCAGTTCTTTATATTCCGGCGAGAATATTTCCGCCAACGTGCTTTCGATGGCACCCTCTAGGTGCCAAAGAATGATTCGCTCTCCCGCATCGGGCCGGCTCAACACAAATGTATTCTCGTCACGATTTCCAGCTTCACTCCATGCATCATAACTTCTGGCAAGAAATTCAAAAATGACCAACAGCTCACCTTTAGGGAGCTCGATTGATATTTTTTTCTTCAAGATTTCCATTCATTCCATTTCTCCGCTAAGGAGCCCATCTTCCATTGGCTCATTGCTAATCCTATCCACTAATCCAATCCTCAACGCTTCATCCGCCTTCACCATCTCCGCCAGCAGAAACATCTGCATGGCCCGCGATTTGCCAATCAGCCGCGGCAGGCGCTGAGTACCGCCCCAGCCTGTCATCACGCCCAGGCTTGCGCCACGATGTCCAAAAACTGCGTTCGGCGCGGCGATGCGATAGTCGCAGGCCAGCGCCAGATCCATGCCTCCTCCCATGCAGTAGCCGCGAATGGCTGCTATCACAGGAACCGGAAATTCATCGATGGCCTGCATGAGCGCCTGACCCCGGCGCGAGAACTCGAAGGCCTGCGCCGACGTCAGCTGGGAAAGTTCATTTAGGTCAGCCCCGGCGGAAAAGAATTTGTCATTGCCGGTGATGATCAGGCCTTTAATGTGGCTGCTTTCGGCCTCGGTCCTCAACTTTTCGATGGCGCTCTGTAGGGCTCTGATGCGCGCCATCCCCAGCTTGTTCGTGCCATTGGACGAAATAAGTTGCAGAATGACACATTCGCGTTCGCGCCTCAGCAGGAAAAGTTCGTCGCTCATCTGACCGGGAATTTCACCGCGCCTCCGCGAAGGTGTGAGAGAACCCTTGCGAAACAACTCTCGGGGCAAGGACATGAAGTTTGCTGGGACAGTGTTGGAGCTTGGAGGGGAGTGGGTGCTCATTAAGGGTTCCTTGTTTTCATTCATGCTGCTAAATCAACCTTCCTGTCTGTGGCAAAAAGTTTCTCCACTCTTCACACCGTGACCAGGGCTGCAGTCTGTTGAGGACGCAAGTGCATCCGATGCTGCAGATTGTGCGTCAAACAGACCCAGAGCGCTTCACACCGAACTTTCTCCAGTCCTCGCACATGAAACTGTCGTAGTCCCAGCTTGGTCTTGATCCATAAGTTACGGAATTCCGCTATCCTTCCGCGCTTACAGTACTCCGCCTGCGCCGCTTCCGTTTTCATCTTCGCCCGAAAAGCCGTCATGGCTGAGCTCTCCTGGCTCCGCGTCACCGAGCGACCATGCTTTTTATTTTCCGGACAACAATGCGCTCTCAGCGGGCAGCTTTGGCAATCCTGCTTCCTGGCCTTGTATTTGAATTGCTGCATCCCGTCTTTCTTTTGTTTCCCCTCGTAGCTCAGAATTTTCCCCGCAGGACACACATAGCAGTCTTGCTCGGCATCGTACACAAACATACTGTTGGCATAACGCTGCTTCCCCAGGTTGCCCTTCTTGGCCGCATTGTCGGCCAAGCTCCCCAACAGGTCTACCTGGTGTTGCGCCGCTTCCTCCACGTTCTCCCGGCTGATATACCCAGTGTCCACCAGAACCTGACCCGGCGCTTTCCCAAAACGCTCTTCCACCCGCTCCACCGCAGGAATTAATTGCTGAAAGTCGTTGCCCTCCTGCGTGGCCTCCACGTCCACGATCAAACCCTGCACCGTGTCGGTGGTGATCCGGATGCTCCGCATCCACCAGGCGGTCTACTTCCACCGTCCGAAACCACATCTGCTTACGATCAACGTCCTTCACCAACGGCGACGGAGCTGCTTCGCTCTTCTTTTCTTCGCTCATGCGCTCAGACTAATCATTCTCTTCTCGTTGTCAATCACCAATTCAGATCACCCCTGGGTTTTTTCACACCTTCCGCGTCTCCGTGGTGAAGGGTTCTGGGCTTCTCAATAAAAGTCGCTGCAGCTCAAAAAGAAGCCGCAGGTCCTGCATATCATTTTGCAACGTGAGTCGCGCATTTGTGTACCGCAATTGGGGCAATAGCTGGAAAGGTCGGGCTTGGCGGCGGGCTTCGCCTCAACTTGCCCTGGCGACTGAGAGTCTGGTTGCTGTTGCTCGCTCATCATCCCGCAGTGTAAACCCTTTCTGCGGCGGATGCAGCAGTAAGAAGAGCATGGTGTCAAAGCTCGTTAGAAATGTCCCCATCGTTAACTCATTAGAAATGTCCCCTTTGTTGATCTGAACTATGGGATTTCCTTCTGGCCTTCGCATTTGCCACTATCTGGTGCTTTTCGTCAGTCGCAGCCGGCGCCGCCGTCGCTTACCGCAAGGCCATCGACCATCGGCCCATTGCCGGAAAACCCAAATCGCGCTAATCTCCCGCCATGGCCAAGGAATTCATGTGCATGATCTGCGACCAGCCGGAGCGAAGCTGCTCCTGCAACAAGTACTGCGCTCTGTGCCAGAGCCTTTATGAAGTCCGTCTGTGCGAAGACGGCATTTACTACTGCCGTCCCTGCCGCGAAGCTTGTGACCTGCAAGCGCAGGTTGGAGGCAAGAGCACAAGCTGGTAAAGCCCGGCTCGAAAATTTCGCTCATCGTTGTTACCGCGTCATCTCGCTTCCTCGCGATCTCAACGTCCCGACTGCCGGATGTTCTAAGATAACGTCAAGGTGCCAACCGAACTGAGCAGCTCTGAACTCCCGCCCTCGCAAAAAATGCGTCGACCCACCGCTCCGATCACCCGATCACCGGACCACCCGATCACCCGATCTGAAACTCTTAAGTATTACACCACTCTCCTCTCCCGCTACGGCCCGCAGAACTGGTGGCCCGCGCCCTCACGCTTTGAAGTGATCGTCGGAGCTTATCTTACGCAGAACACCAACTGGAGCAATGTTGAAAAAGCCATGCTCAACCTGCGCCGTGCCCGCCGCCTCAGCGTCAGTGCCATGCGCGCTACACCACTCGACGAACTCGAAACATTGGTCCGGCCCTCTGGTTACTTCCGCCAGAAAGCGCGCAATCTCAAGGCCTTTATATTTTTTCTCGATGAGCGATACTCAGGCTCACTCAGCCGCATGTTCGCCGAGCCGACAGCAAAGCTTCGAGCAGAGCTGCTGGAGCTTAATGGTGTGGGGCCAGAAACCGCCGACTCCATCCTGCTCTATGCCGGCAACCATCCTGTCTTCGTCGTGGACGCATATACGCGCCGTGTGCTGCTGCGCCACGGCATCATCAACGAAAAAACCAGCTATGAAGAAATTCGGGCCATGATTGAGCGAGCCATCAGCAGCTCAGAAGCTGAGTCTCTCATCGTAAAAGAACCCGGCTCTGATCCTCGACATCCTGTCTCGCGCATGAGCAGCTCAGTTCGCACCGAGTTGGCCCAGCATTACAACGAGCTACATGCATTAATCGTGAGAGTAGGTAATCATTACTGCCGCGCAAAAGCAATCTGCGAAGGTTGCCCCCTGCAATCCTTTTTAAAAACTCCTACTGGAGCAACGGCCCAAGGTGCACCCGAATCCTACTAGCAGGCAATGAAAACGCCTTAATGAAATTTTCGCCTTGGGGGTATTACATGCTTTTGCTTATCGGTATCGTTCTGTTCGTGCTTTGGATTCTGGGATTCGCAGCTTTCCACGTCGCGGGCGGCCTGATCCATCTTCTTCTGGTCTTTGCCGTGATCTCAATCATCTGGCATCTGGTGGCCGGAAGACGCGCAACGGTTTAACGTCCGCGCAGGGGTGAATTGACTGTCTGGCCCGGAGTGACATTCGGGCCAGTTTGTTTTTTAGGGAACAAGATTTTTGCTGCGTATGTCTGTGTGAACTGCTTTCAATCAGGGCTCTTACGCCGGCCACATCTCCAGCGCCGTCTTGCTCAGAATCTGCTCTTTCACCGCATCCGGCAGCGCCAGCGCCCGGAACTGATCAAGATTCTGTTTGATGTCGGGAATACCCGGACTCGGCCAGTCTGTGCCGAAGAGCGTCTTGTGCGCAATCTCTTCGAGACGTGGGAAATATTTCAGCAAAATCTTCGGGGGAATCCCACTGATATCCAAGTGCACATTCTTGTGTCGACGCAGCAAGAAAAATGCCGTCTGCATCCAGATCGGACGGCCGCCATGCGCCATCAGGATCTTGAGCTTGGGAAAATCGACGGCCACATCATCCAGATAAATTGGGTCACCGAATTTATTCCTCGCCGCGGGAAAAATCGATGTCCCAGTGTGAATCATCACGGGAATGCCGTTCGCTTCCGCTGCGCGGTAAATCGTCTCCAGTTCCTTCACGCCGTTCAGATAGTCATTGGCATAAAGCATCTGGTGCGGCGGGTGGATCTTGATCAGCCGTATTCCCAGGCGAACCAGGTTGTCCATCTCCGCCTGCACGTTGAGCGTGTGCCGCGGATGTACGCTGCCGCATGAAAGCAGCCGCTTCGGGTTCTCCTTGCAGTAGTTCGCGACCCACGGGTTGACCTCATGGGTGAACCCCATCGTCTCCGGTGCAACATAATTAATGAGCACCGCGCGCTCCACGCCAATCGAATCCATATACTTCAGCAGCGCCTTGGGTGATCGGCAATATTCCAGGATGTCCTCATAATGCCCGCGCGCCTTCTTCATTACCTCAAGCGGCCCGGCCTTGAACATCTCAACGGGTTGTATGTGGATGTGGCAGTCAGTGATTTGCATGGAGTGGTATTGAGCGCCTGGTATTGGCAAAGCCGTGGAAAGACGTCAATGCCTTCTCCAGCGTCCGGGCTAAATACTACGTACTGCCTTCATGTGCGGTCAACTCATGAATGATTGCGGCGCAGAGCTGCCCTTCGCTGGCTTGATCAAAACGCGCGAACATGGGCGAGGAGTTCAATTCCAGAAACAGCAATTGCCCTGTATCGGGATCTGTCTTGAGATCGGCCGCGCCAAAGTCCATTCCCAACCGCGCCATGAGTATCCGCAGCATGCCCACTTCCTTCGGAACTTCCGGCAACAGGAAGAGCTCCGCATCCTGGTTCACCCGATAATCCAGTGAGCTACTGCGGACTTCGAAAGCAAAAGCAAATTGGCCAATCACGTAGATGCGTATCTCCGGCGGGACCAGCCGCTTTTGCACAATGGCCGGCGTGGCTGCCAATCCACCGCGAAGCTCCGCTTTGTTCAGGGCGTCGGCAAGAGAATGACAATAGTCGCCGCCCGCGACCGGCTTGGCCACCAGGGAATCCATCTGGCCAGCGCTGAAATTTCCCACTTCATTCGTAACAAGTGTGGCGGGTATGGAAAGCCCCGCCTCGCGGGCGTAAACCAGGCTGGCCGGTTTATTCGCCGCAACCTGGGAAATATCGCGGTTGAAAATGCGGATGCCTGGCTCGGATAAAAGCCAGCCCATGAAGGTCTGGTACCAGGCAAGGGCCCGCGAATTTACCGCGGGCCGTGGATCTTTCATGCCGGCAAACACATCGTAACGGATGAAAGCTGCACTGGGTTTAAGTTCGCGTCCAGAAAGGCGAGGAGCGCCTGCCGCCGGGTTCCAGCCAAATGCGGGACTTTCACCGGAAGGCATCTGCAATTTCAGCAGCTCAACTCCGGCTTTGGCCGCGGCATTTGCCAGGGCGTCAAGGTTTGGATCATCCTCGCCCCCGGCGAGCAAAAGTGCCATGGCTGATCTGGGTCTCGTGAAAGTTAGTAGGCCCCGAACGGTCCGGAAGCGCTCAATTCAACAGAAACGGATGGCGGAGCTTCCGCGCCCATTACCGCCGGCGTGGGATGCTCTTCGAGAAGATTGGTGGTTATGAATCTTGCCTCTTGACGGGCCGCTGAAACGGTCTCCTGTTCCGTGATAGCCAAAGCGTTAAGATTTTTTTCTGTCATGTTTCACCTCAGGATTGTTTGATGCAACAACAGTCTTATGCGGCCAGACGTTCACACAGAGACTGCAGACATGAGGCGTTAGTATAGAACAGTTCAGAAGCGAAAAAGAAATCCGGCAATTCCCGATTTGGCACAACATTAATCCCCAACACTAATCTCAAAAAGCAATACGGCTATCGCGCAGCGAGCACCGCTCTTTTCGCATACACCTTCACAATCTCTCGCCGATATTCCGGGGTAAGCCCTGAAGTCGTCAGCGGCTTGGCCATCTTGGCCGCCAGTTCTCCCACCACCGCCGCAACGTGTTCGTCAATCTGTTTTCCCACCAGCGCGTTCTCCGCGCCTTTCACCAGCAGCGGCGCGGGATTGACGGCCGTAATCGCCACTCTGGCATTCTCCACTGGTCCGCCATTTTTCTTAAGCGCCACCGCCACGCCCGCCAGCGGATAATCGATCGACCCGCGTATGCGCAGCTTCATGTAGCTGCCCTTCCAACCTGCAGAATCTTCCGGCAGAAAGACGCGTGTCAGCATCTCATTGCGTTCCAGCTTCATGCGCGCATCGCCCACATTGGTATAGAAGTCTTTGAGCGCCACGCGCCGCAGGCCAGCCGGCCCTGCAATTTCCACTTCGGCGCCCAGGCACAGCAGCGCCGGAGGCGTATCGCCGGAAAATGCCGCCCAGCAGAACTTGCCGCCCGGCGCTACGTGGCAAAGATCGCCATCTTTCTTAATGCAGAACCCGCATGAGCGCCGCCACTGCAATGACTGGTTGTACCAGACGCAGCGCGTGTCCAGGCAGATGTTGCCGCCCAGCGTTCCCATGTTGCGCAAAATTGGCGACGCTACCGTCATCGCCGCCTCATGCAGCACGCGATAGCTGCGCCGTATGAACTCCGAATCTTCAATTGCTGAAAGCGGCGTGAGCGCACCAATTTCTACGCCTGCTCCCGGACGCACGTGGATTCCCTGGATCTCTTCAATCCCGCGGATGTCCATCACGTATCCTGGCGTGAACAGCTTCTGCTTCATCGACGGCAACAGGTCCGTGCCGCCGGCCAGGATCGCCAACTCATTGCCATGCCGCGCCAGGTAGTCAACCGCCTGCCGCAGCGAACGTGGACGAAGAAATTTGAATGAAGGAAGACTCATTAGTTTTTAAATCCACCACTGAGACACGGAGGCACGAGAAAAACAAGTGAGCTGCGAACTTGCGCTGATGAGCGCATATCGAAAGGAAAAACTTCACTTCCGCAAACCAAACCTTGCGTTCCTATCTGCGTTGATCCGCGTAAATCAGCGGCAAATATTTTTGCCTTTCTCCGTGTCTCTGTGCCTCCGTGGTAGGTGTTGTTCATTGCTCGTGTTGAGAACTCCGTCTCGACGGATCATCCGCATGCCGCTGCGGCCCTTTGCCTTTAAACCACAGCGATCCGCCGTGCTCGCGAAACGTCGTCGGCAGGGATGGATCAGCGCCACGCGTGATTTCCAGAGCTTTCTTTTCGGAATGCTTTGCTTTAATCGCCGCCAGCACACGCTCCGGAGTGAATGGCGCTTCACGCAGCCGGACGCCTACCGCATCATAGATCGCGTTCGCAATCGCCGGGATCGTCGCAGCCAAAGAGCCTTCGCTCGCTTCCTTCGCGCCGAATGGCCCTTCCGGATCGACGGACTCCACAATAATGCATTCCACCTCAGGCGACTCCGTGGCCGAAGGCGACTTGTACTCCAGCATTCCCGGGTTCATCAGCAGCCCGTCTTTCCACACCATTTCTTCCTGCATCGCCTGCCCCAGCCCCATCCATACTGAGCCGATCACCTGGCCTTCTACTGATACTGGATTCAGCGCGCGCCCGCAATCATGCGCAGCCCAGACCTTGTGGACCGTGACTTCGCCCGTCTCTTCATCCACTGTCACTTCCGCTACCTGCGCCGAATACGAATATGCCGGTGACGGTCCCACGCCCGCGCCTTTAAATGCTCCGCCGCGTGCGTCCTTGGGCGGCGCGTATGATCCTGTTCCCGTCAGCGCGCCGGTAAAGTCGATAGCCGAGACCACCGCTTCTTCAAAGCTCATGCTGTCTTTCGGGCCTTCTTCTTTGCGCTTCTGCTGCAATGATCCACGGAGCGTCTGCCCTTCGACTCGGCCGCTGACTTCTTTCACATTGCCGCGTGGCGTATCAACCTTCTCCAGTATTTGCTCCGCGTGTGCGCCGTTAGTTGAAGGCTCCGCGGTTCCGCGTTTCCACACCCGATCGTCGCGCATCATCACGTCTTCCGGCGCGCAGTTCATCTTCACGGCCGCCGCAGCGGCTATCTTCTTTCTCACGTCCTGCGCTGATCGCAGCGACGCATTGCCGTTCATGAACGTCACGCGACTGGAGTACGATCCAATATCGATCGGCGTCAGGTCAGTGTCTGCAGCAATCACGCGAATGCGCCCCAGCCCGATGCCCAGCACCTCAGCCACAATCTGCGCCACCATTGTGTCTGATCCCTGGCCGATGTCTGACGCTCCGGTATACACCACCACGCCACCGTCGCGATCAATTTTGATATTCACCGTGGAATGTGGCATGTCTGAACGGATAATGCTGTTGGCCGCGCCGCTCACATAATGGCTGCACGCCATTCCCATGCCACGCGCCGGCGGAAGCTGGCTGCGGCGCTCATGCCAGCCTGATCGCGTTATCACCTGATCAATGCACTCCGGCAGGCCGTAACTCTGCACCCGCAAGTTATTCACGGTGATGCACGGCGGCTTCAGTAGATTGATGCGCCGGATCTCCGCCGGATCGATATCCAGCTTTGCCGCAATCTCATCCAACTGGCTCTCAAATGCAAACCGCACATTCACCGTGCCATGTCCGCGCATCGCGCCGCAGGCCGGTTTGTTCGTCAGCACGCGATAGCCGTCATAGCGGATATTGGGAATGTCATAGAGCGCGCCCAGCAGAGCGCCGGAGTAAAGGATCGTGACCACGCCATAAGAGCAATACGCGCCGCCATCCTGAATCACCTTGGCCGCGACCGCCGTAATGTGGCCATCTTTCTTCGCGCCGATCTTCATATCAATAATCGTGCGCGGCCTGCCGCGATGAGCCCAGAAAACTTCTTCCCGCGTGTAGGTGATCTTCACCGGCGCTTTGGCCTTGCGCGCCGCCACCGCCGCAATAATTTCCAGCGGAATCACTTCACTCTTGCCGCCAAACCCGCCGCCCACCAGCGGCTTGATCACGCGGATTTGCTGCATCGGCAACTCCAGCACAATGGAGAGCTTGTGCTGCAGGTAGTACGGAACCTGGGTTGACGACCATACCGTGAGCCGCCCCGGCTGCCCCGTCTGCGAATCAATTTCAAACGACGCCAGCGTCGCATGCGGCTCCATCGCCGCGTGCGTCACCTCGCCCGCAATATAGCGATGCTCCATCACCACGTCAGCCTCGGCAAATCCTTTGTCCGGATCGCCAAAAACGTGGTGATAATCTTTCTCAATATTGTTGGGCCGCTGCGGATGGATCCAGTCCTTCTCCGCCTTCATCGAGTCTTCCGGATCAAACCACGCCGGCAGTTGCTCATATTCGACTTCGATCAGCTCCAGCGCGCGCTCAGCAATTTGCTCAGAAGTCGCCACTACGCACGCGACGTTGTCGCCCACATACCGCACTTTTTCCACGGCCAGCGCTGTCTCGTCATGACCGACAGGCAGAATGCCGTATTTGTTCGGCGCGTCCGGCCCGGTAACTACACACACCACGCCGTCTATCGCTTCGGCCTTCGACGTATCGATCTTCTTGATCCGCGCGTGCGGATACGGCGAATGCAGGATCTTGCCCGTCAGCATTCCGGGCACTGACAGGTCGTCCGTGTATTTGCCCTGGCCCGTCGTCTTGCCTGCCGAATCGACGAGAGCAACGCGTTTTCCGATGATGGAGAAATCAGACATAAGCAATAGTAATTAGCAACTGGCAATTAGCAATCAGCCAAATCAAACCCTTTGCGCCCTTCGCGACCTTTGCGGTAAACCGGTTTTCAGATCACCCGATCTTCGTAGCCTTCTGCTCCGCCTGTATCGCCGCCTTGATCGCCTGATACATTTGCGTATATCCGGTGCAGCGGCACAGATTCCCGCTCAGAGCGTGCTTGATCTCTTCTTCGCTCGGCTCCGGATTGCGATCGAGCAGCGCCTTCACCGTGACCATGAATCCCGGCGTGCAAAAGCCACATTGCGCGCCGCCCCAGTCGCCATAAGCTTTCTGGATCGCCGCCAGCGCGCCGTGATCGGCAATGCCTTCCACTGTCGTGATGTCAGGACCATCGTTTTCCTCAGCCGCGCAGCTCATGGCCAGCATGGTGCAACTTAGGGTCGGTACGCCATCCACCAGCACCGTGCACGCCCCGCATGACGAATCGTCACAGCCGCGCTTTGACCCGGTAAAGTCGAGCTCCTGGCGTAAAACGTCCAGCAACAGTTCGCTCGGCTCAATGGCCAGTTCGTGCTTGCGTCCGTTCACGCGAAGTTCAATGAGTTCTTTTTTCATGAATCAGTTCTTTGATTACGGTCCACGGTGCGCTTGTCCAATTTCTATTGTACCGAACGTACGTTCGTTAATGGTGATTAGCTCGTTCGGCGGGGTGATTTGGTGCATCCTTGAGTCGGCTATAATGCTGCGGTTATGCCAGCCGCAAAACCTGCAAAAAAGAAAATATCCGCCGCGCGCGCCAAAGCCGAAAAGCCCGATCTTGCCGAGGTTTTCAGTGCGCTGCGCCAGCTTCTGGAGCGACACCTTGGCTATCTGGCCGTCCAGACCGACAAGCCGGGAAACTACCACCTTGAAGCGCCTTCCATCCTCCATCGCAAAAAGCCTCTTTATTTTGCCGGCGTGCGGACGGGAAAGAATTATGTGAGCTTTCATCTGCTGTATCTCTATTTCAATCCTGCGGCGATCAAAGCCATCCCACCGTTGCTCAAAAAGCGTATGCAGGGCAAGGCCTGCTTCAACTTCACCGCTGTCGATGAAGATTGCTTTGCCGAGCTTGGCCGCCTGATTGCCGATGGACTGAAAATATATAAGAGCGAGAAGTTTCAGCAAGCCATCAAAGACATGCAGTAACACCGCTTTTATGGAACCCACTGCCACCCGCGAATCTACCGCTCTCTGGGACAATGATTACTGGGAAAAAGTCCGGCAGCGCACGCTGAGGGTCATCGTCTGTATTCCTCCGGAAAAGTTTGACTGGCGCTATGCTGAAGGCAAATTCAGCTTTGCCGATATCATCCGCCACCTCGCAACAATTGAACGCTATATGTACTCGGAAAACGTTCAGCTCAAGCCCAGCCGCTATCCCGGCCACGGGTCTGAACTTGCCGACGGCCCGGAAAACGTGATGGCATTTTTCAACCGCATGCATCAGGAGTCGGTGGCCATCTTCAGCCGCCTTTCCACCGATGATCTGCAGAAGAAATGCGTGACTCCCGGCGGAACTCCCATCACGGTATGGAAGTGGTTGCGCGCCATGGTGGAGCATGAAGTCCATCATCGCTCCCAGATCTATACTTACCTGGGTATGCTGGGAATTCCCACGCCTCCTATTTACGGGCTGACTTCAGAAGAAGTGAAGGAAAAAAGCCGGGCGTAATGCGGTACTTGGTAGTTGGTATTTGGCCCAAGACCGGGAGGAATGGATGTGGAGATTGTTTTAATCATTCAGACAAAGCCAAGTACCAAATACTAAATACCGTTTCTCTATGCCAATTGCCTATTTGACGATTGAACTGCGCATTGAAGGCGCACATTCGCTCAAAGATAAGCGACAGGTATTGCGCAGCTTGAAAGACCGCCTGCGTAATTCGTTCAATATCTCCATTGCAGAAATCGATGTTACCGATCTCTGGCAACGAGCCACTCTTGGCGTGGTCAGCATTTCCGCTTCGCGCGACTACCTTGAAGGCCTGATGCGCAACGTGGAACAGGCCGCCACACGGCAGGCCAACAATCTTGGAGCGGAAGTCGTGGACTCATTTATGGACTTTGTGGAAACAGGAGAATCAACCGAGGCCAACGACGCGTGAGTATATGGGCGCAATTCCCTCTGTGTTCCTTCGTGTCTTTTGTGGTTCGAAGTGGTTTCTTGGGTTAGCTGCGGCGCTTCTCAAGTTGATCAACCACGCTATTAAGATTAGGATAGCCGGCGCCAAAGCTTCTGGTGAACCAGTTGCCGCCGCGTTCCACGACCGTCTGACCATCGGCCAGCACTTCAAACTGGCCGGTCTTTCCGGGCGTAACCACGGCATCAATTCCAAGCCGTTTTTTAATCAGCGCCACGAGACTCGCGACCTTGGCTTTGTTGTTTCCTCACGTGGGGCAGGAACGTATCTCAATTTTCATTCTGTCCTCCATGTTGGTTCCGGCGGGTTTTTCTGATCACCGTTATCAGTGTAAATCACTGGTAAGTTTTTCCTGCTTATCCGGTTGGCCGATCCTTCGGAAGCTGCTAAACAAGAACAATCATTGGTCGTAGGTCGTAAAGCGCCGTGCATTTTGATGCCGACAATCAGCTTTCATTACTTCGGTTATCTTCCCGGTAGATGTTGTCCCGTCCAGACTTACCCTGAACCGAGATCAAAGCAACGAAAGATGGTTATGAATATCTGGGCAAATATCACTGGCCCCGGGCGAGCGCAGTTTTCTGCCCTTTCACTCTTCCTCTGCTTTCTTTCTCCTCTGCTATTTGCGCAAGCATCCACCTCTGATATTCAGCACGATGCCGCTGCCGGGAACGCCCAGGCCCAATTCGCCCTTGCGAATGACTATTTTCGGGCACGTTACGTGACACTCAACTACGCAGAGATGCTGACGTGGTATCGGAAATCCGCTGCCCAGGGCTATGCTCCGGCGCAGAATCAGATCGGCAACATGTACGAACATAACATCGGTTTGCCGCAGAATGACAAGCGCGCCGCAACCTACTACCGCCTGGCTGCGAACCAGGGCTTCGCGCCGGCACAGTACAATCTGGCGGCATTGTTCGAGTCTGGCCACGGCATCCATCGTGACTATAAGCAGGCCCTCGTGTGGTACCGCAAAGCCGCCGACCAAAATTTCGCCGCTGCTGAAAAGCAAGTTGGATACTTCTACCAGTCCGGACTTGGAGTCAAGCGTGATTACGCCCAGGCTCTGGCTTGGTATCGCCGCGCTGCCGATCACGGCAACTCCGACGCGGAAAACCAGCTGGGCTACCTGGCCGAGCAAGGATGGGGTGAGCCACAGGACTACACCGAAGCTATTTCCTGGTATTACAAAGCCGCGGAACACGGCAATGCCCAGGCCCAGGAAAACATCGGCTATATCTTTCAGCATGGCACGGGCGTGCAAACCGACTATGCTCAGGCGATGTCTTGGTTCAACAAGGCTGCAGTGCACGGTAACGGCATGGCGGAAAACCAGCTCGGCTGGATGTATCAATTCGGGCAAGGTGTTAAGGCTGACAATGCCATGGCGTTGACCTGGTATGGTTTGGCCGCCGATCTGGGAAACACGAAAGGCCAAAATAATCTCGAAATTCTCACGGACAATCTCCAGGACGACGGCGGAGAGCTGCAAAACGCCACTCGCCCGGTCAGTTATCCCATCATCGCGCAAGCTCAACGCTGGGCGAAAATCCGGGATCTTCACAGTCGCATTGACCATGCCGAAGCCCTTGCCGGGTACCAGGACGATCTCGTCTACCAGCTCACACATACTGGCAAAGGCAAGAGTGACGCCATCACCAAGGTCTTCAACGCGATGGGCAGCGTCGGCGCCACCAAGTACCGTATTGAAGCCGAAAAATATCGCGCTGAAGCTGCGCGCCTGCGTGATGAGTTGGCCCAAACCGAAAGCCAAAACCTATCCAGCCCCGCTGTCTCTGCTCCCTAACGGATTCTCAACTTCGGATGGCGCAACTTGATTTTCGTAATTTCTCGAGACCCGAAGCCAAACGTTTAATGCAATTCGTGCCCCAAGCGATGGGCAATCTGGAAGTTGAGATCGCCGCGCTGTTTTCGTTCAGCATTCCAATCAAGGCCGGCAGTTTCTCCAATCAGTGTTGGTTTGGTTTTCCGATCTCCCGATCACGCGCGATCACCCGATGTCCCGATCTGCCAATTCCCCCTATTCCTTCCGAGCACCATCTCTGGTATTCTCATAAGTTTTTCGCAGGGATGTAAATAACATGCCGGAGCATCGGGGCAGGACGTACCACAGGGCGCGCGTGGGCGAGACGCTGAAGGAAGAGATCGGCGTAATTATTGAAGGCGAGCTGGGCGATCCGCGAATTGCGTTGTGCACCGTAACGGAAATCGCGCTGGCGCCGGACGGGAAGAGCGCGCGGGTTTACATTGAGGTTGCGGGCGACGAGCGTGAGCAGGAGCAGACGGTCAAGGCCATCAACGCGGCCAAGGGCTATATCAAGCGCGAGCTGCTGATACGGCTGGGAGTGCGCCATGTGCCGGAGCTGAATTTCCTGCTGGATAAGTCACAGGAGTACGGATCGAGAATTGACGATCTTTTGGGCCGAATCAATAAACGCAAGAAGAAATAGGGGCCATGGACCAGCTCGCACAGGTCTTACAGGAGATTCAACAGCGCCGGCGCTTTTTGGTTACCTCGCACGCCCGGCCCGATGGTGACGCCATTGGGTCAACGCTTGCGCTGGCCCAGATTCTGCGCAAAATGGGCAAAACTGCCGACGTTGTCCTGGCCGATCCTGTCCCTGTCATCTACCAGCCGCTGCCGCATTCTGAGACCATTCGTCACACTATCAAAGCGAATTGCGATTACGACGCTGCCATTATCCTGGAATGTGACAGCGTGCAGCGCACCCGGCTGCAAGGGCTGGAAAATAAATTTCTAATCAGCATTGACCACCACATCAGCGCCAAGCCATTTGCCGACGTGAATTGGATTGATCCCAGCGCTGTGGCAACGGCGGAGTTGATCTTCCGTCTCGCCCAGGCCGCGCAGGTAAAGCTGACGCCGGACATTGCGACCTGCCTTTACACCGCTGTGCTTACTGACACGGGTTCGTTCTCCTATTCCCCCACGAATGCCTGCACTTTTGAGCTCGCAAAATATCTGGTGGAGCACGGCGCAGATCCCACCACGATTGCGCACAACATCTATTTTTCCGCACCCATGTCCAAGATGTGCCTGCTGGGCGCTGCGCTATCAACGCTGCAGCGCGATGGCGCGGTTACATGGATGTCCATTACGCGGCAGGACATGGAGCGCTTTGGCGCACTCGAGGAAGACTGTGAAGGGCTGGTCAACTATGCGCTGGGCATCGCCGGAGTGGAGGTGGCGATCTTCTTACGCGAGCTGGCCAATGAGCGCATCCGCGTCAGCATCCGCAGCAAGGGCGCGGTGAACGTGGCGGAAATCGCACAGAAGTTTGGCGGTGGTGGCCATGAGTGCGCCGGAGGATTTTCCACAGAAGGCCCCGTAAAGGAGGCGGCCAAGCGCGTCCTGGCGGAGCTGCGGCAGCACCTGTCTGAAAGCGGTACTTAGTTTTCCCGAAGTCCCGAGCGAAGCGAGGGATCACTATTCCCGCGAAACACGCTAAGGTACGCATAGCTTTCAGGTGAATCGGATTGTGAGTAATTCAACAGGTGAACCAGCGTTTTCACAGGAGGTAGGGATCCCTCGCTGCGCTCGGGACTTCAGACAAAGCCAAATACCAAGTACTAATTACTAATGACCGCTATTCGCACCAAATTGCTGGCCACGCAGCTCGCGCTTGTCGCGGGCGTGTGCTACTTCTTTTTCTTTTTTGGACTTGGCGCATTTGGCCTGACCGGCGCGGACGAGCCGCGTTATGCCCAGATTGCCCGCGAGATGCTGGCTCGGCATGATTGGATCGTTCCCACGCTGAACGGCGCGCCCTGGCTGGAAAAACCTGCGCTGCTCTACTGGAAGATGATAAACAGCTACGCCATCTTTGGCGTGAGTGACTGGGCCGCGCGCATTCCGGCGGCCTTCCATGCCACGGCGGTCGTCTTCGGCATATTTTTCTTCATGCGGCGTTTTCGCTTTGCCAGCGAACTGGATGCCGCCATGATTGCCGCATCGTCGGCAGGGATGATCGGCTTTGGGCGCGGTGCTTCGACGGACATGCTGGTTTCCGCACCCTTTGCTCTGGCCATGATGTGCTGGTGGACATGGCATCAGACAAACAAGAAGCTCTGGCTTTTGATCTTCTACGGATTACTGGGTGTAGGTGCTTTGGCCAAAGGTCCAGTGGCTCCGGCGCTGGCTGTGCTGGTGGTGGGCGCGTATGCCGTATTGCGGCGTGACGGCAGAATTTTTCTTCGTAGCCTCTCGCTCATAGGCTTTCTCTTGTTTGCGGCCATCGTGCTGCCCTGGTACCTGGCGGTGCAGCACAAAGTGCCGCAGTTCTTCCGCGTCTTCTTTATTGAGCACAACCTTGAGCGTTTTGGCACCAATCTCTACCAGCATTCACAGCCATTCTGGTATTACATCCCGGTTTTTCTGCTGGCTACAATTCCATGGACCTTATTCGCTGTCCCCGCGCTAATAGATGCGGGAAAAAACGCGTGGAAGAGGTGGCACGCAACCTCGCAGTCCACAAATTCGGAGTCGACAACGATTGAAGCCGACGCCGATGACGGCCTGCCGAGCTTCCTGTTTATCTGGATTGTCGTGCCGATTGTATTTTTCAGTATTTCCCGCGCCAAGCTGCCCGGATACATTCTTCCTTCGATCCCCGCAGCCGCGCTGCTCACTGCCGACTATGTACACCGCCTCAAGGTCGTCCCCAGATTACTGACTTCTTTCCACGCATTGCTTTGCGCGGTCCTGATGGTGGCCGCGCTGATGGCTCCATTCGCCATGATGAAAGTGCAGCCGCCTTCCTATATGGGGATTTTTATGGCGGTCACCGGTGGAGTTATCGCGTTCATGGTCCTGCTGATGGTGCGTCGGGAGGGGATGCGAGTTTTGCATTTTGTGACTCTTGTCCCCACTATCCTTGCTGTAGCTTTTTTGTTGCGGCCTGCGGCTGCAACCATCGATCGCACGCAATCAGCGCGGCCCATCAATCAGCGGCTGGCAGAGCTTGGCGTGGACGCCAATGAGACGGTGGCCAGCTTCAACGTAAAGCGGCAAGTCGCGTACGGGCTGGACTTTTACCGCAACCAGCCGATCAGCCATTACGAGCAGGAAGGCCCGCTTGATCTGCCTTCCGGCATCCCATCGGCCAAGCACGTTGTGGTGGCAAGAGAGGGAAGCCTGGGCGCGGTCCAGGCAGCGGTGGGCAACCGGCAAGTCCTGCCTATCGGCACATTTCCGCCGCAGCATCTTGAGTTTTTTCAGGTAAGTGCGGCAAAGTAAACGCTGGCAAGTGGCGCTGCTGGTTCCTACTGGTTTGGTTCCATTACGGATACAGGCTTTGATAAATTCCCAGACC
The DNA here is from genome assembly GCA_020072645.1 of Terriglobia bacterium. Classification (NCBI taxonomy): domain Bacteria; kingdom Pseudomonadati; phylum Acidobacteriota; class Terriglobia; species Terriglobia bacterium. Next base: position 616,179 of record JAIQGK010000003.1, on the reverse strand, counting down.
AAAGCTAGACTCTTAGCTCGCCGCCAAGTACGCTATTTGCAGGCGGTAATGGGAAGTTTTCATGGGCCTTCATACCCCTATCGAGACACACCGGGCACACCCTTTTGGCGTGGAGATTCTGGACCTAAGGCACTTCAGCTCCCACAACCTGCGTCCTTTGCTGGACCGGGAAACCCTGTTGTGGGCGCAGATGATGTCCTGGGACTACCGGCCCTCGGCCGAGATGATTCTGCGCTATATCGATTCCAAAATCCTGCCCGGATACGCCGCCGTGGAAGATGGCCACATTGGCGGCTACGCATTTTTTGTTTATGAAGGCAGCAAGGGCGTAATTGGCGATCTTTACGCCGACGACTCCATCCGCATCCCCGGGGACACCGTAGAAAACCGGCTGGCGGTGCACGTAATCAACACCTTGCAGCAATCGCCCGGCATCCAGCGCATTGAAGCGCAGCTTCTGCCGCATGAATCCGGCGTGCTGAGCGGGCCATTTCTGGCGGAAGGCTTCCGCCAATATCCGCGCTTGTTTATGACGCTGCCGCTCAGGAACAGCGCGCGTCCGGAAATAGCCACTCTGCATGACATCGAGTTTCGCCGCTGGGGAGAGCAGGACTTCCAGCCCGGCGCGGCGGTGATTACCACGGCGTATCGCGGCCACATTGATTCAGAAATCAACGATCAATACCGCAGCCTGAACGGCTCTTTGCGCTTCCTGAACAATATCGTCCGTTTTCCTGGATGCGGCGTGTTTGACGCGCATGCTTCGTTCGTGGCGCTGCACAAACCCACGCGGTCGATTGCCGGCTTGCTGCTTTGTTCGCGCGTCCGCGATGATGTTGGTCATGTAACGCAGGTTTGCGTCTTGCCGGAGCTTCGCGGCCGCAGGATTGGCGAATCGCTTCTGGGACTATGCACGCAGGAACTGCGCAGCCGCAACTTTCTGGGGCTGAGTCTAACCGTGACTGAAGCCAATACCAAGGCTGTGGAACTCTACCGCCGCCTGGGCTTTGAAACCCGCCGCCGCTTTGATGCGTTCGTTTGGGAAGGCTAGAACCTCTGCCGCAGATTTACGCTGATGAGCACTGATCAGAAAGCAGCCGCGAATTTCGCGAATAAACACGAATCGAAGCGGATTAATATTCAGGTGATCGAATAATTCAAAAACAACCGCACATGCATGGCCGATGAGAATCATTTTTTAATATGATTCGCGTGTCTTCGCGTTGATTCGCGGCCCATTTTCCTTACTATGCCGGATCCTCTCGCTCATCTGCGCTCATCTGCGCAATCAGCCGCGAATCCTAGTTCCTGGTAACGGTTCGTGACGCCATGAACGAAGCGCCGGAAGAGTCCCAACCCTTGATGATGATCTGGTGTGTGCCGACCGTAATCGGCAGAGTTGTGTCTGCAGTGGCGGTTGACGATTGGTACTTGAGTACGCCATCCAGATAAACCTGCGTCGCCACCACGGGGTAGGCGGAGGAAGAAGTCCCCGTCGCGCGAACGGAAGTCGAGGTCGTCGAAGTAAACGTGGGACTGATGATCGTGACAAATGGCGGCTTCACTACAAGAGTCGCGATGGTGCTGGACGAAGCGCCCATGTTGTCAGTCACCGTCGCTTTCACCGTGTAAGTCCCGGCGACTTTGTACTGGTGCGATGCGCTGACAGCCGCGACCAACGAACCATCGCCAAAGGAGATGACGGTCGTTGCAATTGTGCCGTCAGGATCAGTCGAGTTGGAAGCCGACGCGATGACTGATCCGCCTACTAGAATCGATCCGGAACTCAAGGTCAGCGCCGCAACGGGCGGCTTATTGACGGTAACAGCAAGCTGCTTATAGAAACTTTTCCCGCTAACGTCCCAGCCTTTTATCGTCAAAGTGTGCGCGCCGCTGGCAACTGAAATCGTGCCATCGAGATTGGCGGAGTTCACGGAATAAACAATCGTTCCATCCAGGTAAATCTGCATGGTCGTGACCGTGTAACCGGAGAATCCGCTGGCAACAACATGGACTTGTGAGTTCAGCAAAGCTCCGGCGGCGGGGCTGGTCACGATTACCTCCGGAGCTTTTACCGTCACGCTGGTGCTGGCGGTAGAAGAAGCGCCCAGATTGTCAGTGACTGTGGCTGTGAGCGTATAAACTCCGGCGGCAGAAAACTTGTGCGACGCGGTAAGGCCGCTGGCCGATGTGCCATCGCCAAAACTGATGACGGAACTGGCGATCGTGCCATCAGGATCAGAAGACCCGGCCGCGCTGACGCTAATCGTCGCCGGAGCATAGGCGGAGTTGGGAGTTGCCGAAATCACCGCGACGGGTGGCTGGTTGGTGCTGCTGGAAACCACAATCGCCGCTGACTTGCTGGCCGTAGCGCCTTGATTGTCTGTAACTGTCCCAGTGATCGTGTACGTACCAGCGGTGCTGTAAGTGTGGGAAGCGCTTGAGCCGCTTACCGGCGCGCTGCCATCACCAAAGTTAATTGTGCTGGAGACGATTGTTCCATCCACATCGGTTGAGCCCGCCGTTGAAGCGGTGATGCTCGCTGGCGCCGCTACTGATCCCGTGACGGAACTCTTCGTCAATGCGTTGGTAATGCTCAGCGCCGCCGTAGGCGGCTGATTCGTTATCGTGACTTGCACGCCCGCGGACATTTTGTTCGTCAATGACGCCTTGCCTACGGCCTTCACAAAGACAATGTAGTTACCGGCGTTCAGCCCAAAGCTGGCCAGATTGAGCGAACTGGTGGTCGTCGGCACGTCAGCCAGCCACATCAGATTTGCGCCGTCCTGCGAGGCAAAGACCGTAAAATGGTCCACGGTATTCATCTGCCCGGTTATGCCCCATGAAGCCACGGTTCCCGCTACCGTGGCTGAGACCGTTACGCAATTGTCGATACCGCTTTCAATCTCCGAGCCTTCTTCATAGTCGTTCCATGTCACCAACTGGATGCCCAGCATCTGTTTCGCAGTCGAATAATATTTTCCCGCGTCGGCAATTGTGGCCAGCCAGGTTTGTCCGCATTGTTGCCCGATGATCCGGTTTGTTCCCCACAGCGCCAGCGTGTCATTGAATCCCTTATAGCCGGAACCGGTGGAATACTCAGTCGGAAATGACAACGCGGTCTTGTAATAGTTATCCAGATAATTTATGGCCATCAGGTTAGTGGAACTTACTGTTGTCGGTTCCACCCAGGAAAAAGCCCCACTGGTTTGGGGCTTGGTGAACCCGCTGCCATTGCGGAAGATGAACATCGGGTTCCCGGCCACTCCAGCGCGGACCCGCGTCCAATCGATGGTGTATGCCTCATGGCCAAAAAAGTAGACCACGGGCCGTCCGCCGCTGTGAAGGTACGCGGCTGAGCCTGAATACGTGATGTTGGCATAGTTCAGGTCGTCGATGAGAGTCTGCGTCACGTCACAGCCAACTGTGGCAGCGCAGGTCTTGAGCGCGCCCGCATCATGCATGATGGCAAAATTAAAACCCGGATGAAGCTCCGCTTCGTGCATGAAGGCCTGTGTCGCCAGATCATAGGAGGCAAAGTGCTTGCTTGACTCGCCGCGCCCGTACCAGTCGATGATGGCCCCATCGATCCCCCGGCTGAGCATGTCATTGACCTGTTTTTGCACCTGCAGGGTGTCACTGGAGACATAACCCACATTCATATGGTCGCCAAAGCCGAACCAGGGAACCAGATGGGCATAAATTTTGGCAGTGGATCCGGGATAGAGCAGGCTGCGGACAGGAGCTTTGCTGATATTCGTTGCGCCAATATTCCCGTTGGTCTGCGTGGCAAAACTATCAGCCGCGCTGGTGTTATTTGAGGTCTCTGCGGCCAGGGTGGTGGTGGCCTTAAACGTGGTTCCGGCCGACGCTATCAGCGACGAAAAGAAGAGCAGAACGGTGACCCATACGGCGTAAATTCGCACAACACACCCCCGGACATGCGTCGCCCCCCGGAAAAAGGACGGAATGAGCCTGCAATCAATTTATTTATTTGGTTCTTCTTGCAGATTTGTGCGGATTTTAGCCGAATTTGCTGTAACCCCCATCCGCGAAAGCGCTAAGCTTTTCACCATGATTTACCCTAGTGAACTACAGAGAACGCCCGAGCAGTGAAGGTTAGGGGACTAGGACACGTCCTGATGGCCAAGGCAAAGGCGGCTTGCCAGAGCAACAGACAGGACGAAATTTGCGTCTAATCAGAGCTGATACGTACCGATGGGATTTGTGTGGAATGCAACCCGATGAGAAAGGGCTTATGAGCGCTCAACCTAAGACCGAGTCTGCGGCCAAAATTCCCGCAGAAATCAATACCAAGTTAAGATCGCTGGCGCACGATCTCAGCAATTCCGTTGAGACCATCATGCAGGCCTCTTATCTGCTGGCCCAGGCCAACCTGGATGATAACGCCAAGAAGTGGGCGGATTTGATAGACAAGGCCAGCAGGGATTGCGCCAAAATCAACCGCGACATCCGCGACATTCTAAAAGCCAGCGCCTAGTTTTCACGGGTCTCCCGCGGGGCGTGGCCCACGGATCAGGCGACTCGCCGCGATGGAGCGTTTGCCCTCAAAAAGTCCTGGGCGTTGCGATAACCTTCCAGCGTTCCCACGTCCATATAACTCTCGCCGGTAAACTTGCCCCGGATCGGATTGCCGGCCGCGATGAAAGCGTTCAGCAGCTCTCCCAGATAGTTGTCCGCTCTGTGCCGTGATTCCCACAATAGTCGCAGGCGGTGGAACGCCTCTCCACGTATGGTCACGGCGCCCCAGATCCAATTTGATCCGGCGTTTGGCTTCTTTACCTGGACTTCCTGGACATAGCCCAGATCGTCACAAATCACAGCGTCAAATACTGTGGGATTGCCAACCGGAAAGAGCACAAGATTGCATTCAGCTCCGCTCGGCGCCAGGGCCGGCGCGTAAGCGTTTTCCGGGAACCAGATCGTGTCCGGCAGGCCGATCAGGACCTGGTCATGTTGGCGGGCAAACGGCTCGGCGCGGAAGAGCGCGTCGCAGAGCCCCAGCGGTTGCTGCTGCACTACATAGAAGATTTCCGCGGCGTAGTCGCGCTCGGCGTAATACTTCACAATGTCAGTCTTTTCCGCCGATATGATCATGCAAATCTGGCTTGCCCCCGCCGCAATCATGCGTTCCACCAGATATTCTGAGACGGCCTTGGGGCGCTCCACGCCCCCGACCATCCGCGAGCCCACCGGTAGCAGTTCTTTGGAGCATCCAAGCGGCTGAATGCGTTCTCCGGCCCCGGCGGCAGGTATGATTCCGATCATTGGGCTACCTCTTTGTTCATGGATGCGTTCGCGCCTGACCGCGCTTCCTCAATGTATTGCAGAAACTGCCGTGCGCGGACGTTCCCTGTATGCTCATCGAGCGTGCGCTGCCTTGCTCGGGCCGCCATCGATTGCAGCTCAGCGTCGGTCGTTTCCAGTGCAGCTTCGACCTCTTCTGCGGTGGCCACCACGCGAAGCTCGCTGTGCAGATCGAAGAATGAATCCAGTCCTTCCCAGGCATCCGTAATCAGCGGCGTGCCGCAGGCGGCGGCTTCAAAGAAACGCCCGGAAGGGCACCAGCCGTTGGCCGCCATTTCACCACGCGTAATGTTCAGCGTCAGCCGTGAGGACGAGTAGAAGCGCGAGTGGTCCGCTGGCGCAACGTGCTCCATGCGGCGCACGTTTTTCGGCCATTCCCAGTTCCAGGGATACAGCGACCCGGCAAGCAGAAACTTTTTCTCAGGATGGCGGCGGGAAGGTTCCAGCAGCAGCGCATCGAGCTTGGCCTGGCGGTCTGCCGAATATGTCCCCATGTAACTCAGGTCGCATTGGAATTTCTCGACCGGCCCGACTCGTTGGTAGTCGTCAGGATCAACGCATCCGTAAAGCGGTCTCGCCATCGGCGCGCGATATTCATCCTCCAGCGCAGCCAGCGCTTTCCCGCCGGTAAAGGAAAGCACCAGATCAAACGCTGGGATCTGCGCCCCGTCCAGATACTCAACCTCGCCGTGGCGCAGGCTATTCAGAGTCACAGGGGTGTCTAGGTCGTAAAAGACGCGCAGAGGGCGGCCCAGATCTAATATTTCGTCGTTAATGCGGCGGCCTTCCGGCAGAAAACTTGCGGTGATCACCACGTCAGAATCTGCGGCGGCTGAGAGCGCCCGGTCGCGCACGGCTGCCCAGTCTGGATACAGAGTTAGCTCACAGTAGTCGCAGGAATCAAAGTCGCGGCGGGATCTGTAGTAGGGAACGTCTTTCTCAAAGAAATGTACTTCGTGCCCCAGCCGATCCAGCGCGCGGATAACGGCGCGATAGGGCGTAGCGTGCCCGTTGCCCCATGAGGAGGAAAGTGTCAGACCAAAAATAGTAATTTTCACTGGGCTTTCACTCGTAAGTGGTGGTCCTTGCGGCCTGGATCAACGGCCCGAGATTGTGAGATGTAATCCTGGCCAGAGCTGTTGCCGGGCTCCTGAAACCCGAAGCGGCAGCGCGGGAACCCTATAGCAGCCATGCTCTTCTTACTGTGTTGAAACTCTTTGATAATGTCCCCTTCCGGACTCATTGGAAATGTCCCCTTAGACTGAGGACTCCAGCCAGGAGGACTCATTGAAAAGGACAGCGATGAGTAGTCGCGAGCTGGAGCGTGTGGAAGTAATGGGACGTGTCGCCAGCGAAGCGTTGAAGCTGGTGCATGCAGCGGAGATGCTGGAACTGAGCTATCGGCAGACAAAAAGGCTGTGGCGCAGGTATCGGAAAAAGGGAGCAGAAGGACTGAAACACGGGCATGCGGGCCGGGGCTCGAATCGAGGCAAGCCGAAGAAACTGCGACGACGAGTGTTGCAGTTGATGCAGAAGAAGTATTCCGGGACACAAGAGACAAGATTCGGGCCGACGCTGGCGGCCGAACATCTGGCCGCCGAACATCTGGCCGAAGAAGACGGGATCGTAGTCGACCACGAAACATTACGACGCTGGATGCTGGCCGAGCCGGCAGCGAAAGAGAAAGAAGCACCACCAGAGGAGAGATCGCAAGGCCCATTTGGGTGAACTGGTGCAGTTGGAAGGCAGCTTTCATGACTTGGCTGGAAGGGCGGGGACCGCGGGGCTGTCTGATGGACATGACGATGCCACGAGCCGAACGGAGGCACGGATGGGAAAAGAAGAGACGATCTGGGCAGCGGTGGGAGTGTTGCGGGGCTGGATCAAACGGTATGGCGTGCCGCAGGCGCTGTATACGGACTGGAAGAACGTGTACAAGCGGAAAGCCACGCCCGCCGAGCAGTTGCGGGGCCAGGTGCCGCTGACGCAGTTCGGGAGGATGTGCCAGAAGCTGGGAATACGGATCATCGCGGCCAGTACACCGCAAGCCAAGGGGCGAGTGGAGCGCGTCCATGGAGTGCACCAGGACCGGCTGATCAAGAAGCTACGGCGGAAAGGGATCGCCAGCTATGAGGCGGCCAACCAGTATCTGCAAGAGGAGTATCTGGCGGAGCACAACCGTCGTTTCGCACGGAAGGCAGCCGAGCCGGAAGATTATCACCGGCGGAAGCCACCGGCATGGGAGTTACGGCAGATCTTCCGGCTGGAAACTGAACGGACAATTGGCAACGACTGGGTGATTCGGCATCATGGCCGTTATCTGCAACTGCAACCAGAGCGGAAGCACCACCGATCAAGTAAAAGTAAAGCTCTGGTGTGCGAATGGGAAGACGGCAGCATGGCGATCTACCATCAAGGCGAGAAGATGACCTTTACCGAGCTATCCGAAGCACCGCCGAAGGCGATCCAGACGCGTCCAGCGGTCGCCCCGGTGAGAGTTAGAAAACCCGCCAAGCAGGACCATCCGTGGCGGCAAAGTTATAAAAGCATGCAGCCAGCAGTTGCGGCAGTGCCACCGTTTAGAATGCGCCCTTACGCTTCGCCCTAACGGGCTCCGCTTCTGGGCGCAGTCCAAACTCACAACAACTTAAAAAAATGAGTTAACGATGGGGACATTTCTAACGAGCTTTGACAACACACTTCGGCTTTATTGACCCTGCAAAACTCGGATGTTAACCTTGGAGGTTCGCCTGTCCTCCCCGGCGGACTCTGTCAGCCTGTAACTAAAAGGTCAGAAAGGGAAAACATTTGTCCTCTACCGCAGAAGGCCAGACGCTCCGGAAAACTGCGCTCAACGCGATGCACCGCAAACTCGGCGCCAAGATGGTGGATTTTGGCGGCTGGGACATGCCCGTCGAGTATCCTGCGAGTGGCGGGCTTGTAAAAGAGCACATGGCGGTACGCACGGGCGTGGGCATGTTTGACGTTTCGCACATGGGAGACATCCTGATCCGCGGGCCGCAGGCGCTGGAGGCCGTGCAGTGGATCAGCATGAATGACGCCTCAAAACTTCAGGAAGGCCAGGCGCACTATTCCGCGTTGCTTTATCCCGAAGGGACGTTCGTGGATGACGTGATCGTCCACAAGATGGGACCGAACGATTATCTGCTGGTGATCAACGCAGGCACGCGCGAGAAAGACCACAGCTGGGTGCGCAAGAACGTGAGCAAGTTCCGCTGCCATGCGGATGATGTGGGCGACTACTACACGCAGATCGCCGTACAAGGCCCCAAGGCGCAAGCCACGCTGCAAAAGCTGACGAATGTTGACCTCTCACAGATCAAGAATTACTGGTTCAAGCACGGAACGGTCTGCAATCTGCCCAACACGCTGATCGCCAGGACAGGTTATACGGCGGAGGACGGATTTGAGATTTACGTTCCGTCCGATGTCCCAACCAGCGAGCGCGTTTGGAACGAAGTGACCGAGGCGGGGAAAGAGTTTGGCATTGTCCCTTGTGGTTTGGGCGCGCGGAACACACTGCGGCTTGAAGGTAAGATGGCGCTTTATGGCCACGAGATTTCAGACACGATTAACGTTTTTGAGGCCGTGCTGGATCGCTATTGCAAGATGGAGAAGCCGGATTTCATTGGCAAGGCGGCGCTGGAAAAAGTGAAAGCTGCTGGAGTAAAGCGCATTCTGGTGGGCTTGGAAGCGGTGGACCGCGGAATCCCGCGCGACGGCTACAAAGTATTTGACGAAGCGGGGAATGAGATCGGCTACGTTACCAGCGGGTCGCCTGCGCCGTTTTTGAAAAAAAACATCGCCCTGGCTTACGTGCCGCCGCAGAATTCAGAAATTGGGCACGAAGTGTTTGTGGAGATCAGGGGCCAGAAGGTCAAGTGCAAGGTTGTGCCCACACCGTTTTACAAGAGACCAAAAAAGTCGTAGCCAAGAAACCATCGCCTTAGAAATCAGTACCCCGAAATCTTAATTGCAGACAGGATGAACCGATGGCATATCCGAAAGATTACAAGTACACGAAAGAGCACGAGTGGATCCAGGTAAAGGGCAACTCCGCCACGGTAGGAATCACCGATCACGCTCAGGAATCGCTGGGCGACATTGTGTTCGTTGAACTGCCCAAGGTGGGCGCTCAGGTGGAAGCAGGCAAAAGCTTTGGCACCGTGGAGTCGGTAAAGGCCGTGTCTGAGCTTTATGCGCCGGCTTCCGGCAAAGTTGTTGCGATCAATGAGAGCCTGAACCAGGGGCCGGAAGCCGTGAACCAGGACGCGCATGCGGCCTGGATGATCAAGCTGGAGCTTTCCAACCCGAGCCAGGCCGATGCGCTGATGTCGGCAGACGATTATGAAAAGTACATCGCGGAAGAGAAGTAGTTTTTGCAATCCCGAGCGGAGCGAGGGAGCCCTATGGCCGCGACGAGCTTTAGGATTGAAATGAGCAGACATTTAGAACGTGTGGCAGCTTGAGAAACGTGCAACTTCCCAACAAAAGGTCCCTCACCCCTACTCTCGCGCTGATGATTGCGCGCGCTCATTTACGGGGTTCGGGATGACGAATGTAAAGTTTTTATAGTTAACCTAAGCTGTACAGAAGATTGTAGGGGTCCCTCACGCGCAAAGAACGCACGTTTGGGATTTCAGAAAAACCCGCAAAGACCGCGGGCTCGGGATTTCAGAAAAAAACATGCGCTACTTACCCAAATCGCCCGCTGATCGTGCGCAAATGATGCGCGAGATCGGATGTAAATCCATTGATGACCTGTTCGCGCCAATTCCAGCTGAATATCGGTTGACCCGCGACCTGAAAGTGCCGCGACAAATGGCGGAATCAGAGATCATTGACTATTTCCATGCTCGAGCCGACCACAACGCCGCCGGGTATGCGCTGTTTCTGGGCGCCGGCGCTTACCATCATTACCGTCCGGTGGTTATTGACGCCATGGTTTCACGCGGCGAGTTCTTAACGTCATATACGCCATACCAGGCGGAGATCGCGCAAGGAACATTGCAAGCGATTTTTGAATTCCAGACCATGATCTGCGAATTGACCGGCATGGAAGTGGCGAACGCCTCTATGTATGACGGTTCTACGGGCGCGGCTGAAGCCATGCTGATGGCAGTGCGCATTACCGGAAGGAAGGCGGCGGTAGTGGCGCGGAGCGTGCATCCCGAATACCGCGAGGTGATGCACACCTACACGCAGCACCAGGGGCTGCCGATTACGGAATGCGACTACCTGGAAAATGGCCGGGTGGACATGGCCGATTTGGAAAAGAAGATTACGTCCGACACGGCGTGCGTGCTGATCCAGTCACCAAATTTCTTTGGCACGATTGAAGACGTGACCGCCGTGGCTGACTTGGTCCACAAAAAGGGCGCGCTGCTGATTGTGTCGATTGCCGAGGCGTTGTCGCTGGGAATCGTAAAGCCGCCGGTGGAGGCTGACATCGTCTCAATGGAGACGCAATCGTTTGGCGTGCCGCTGGGATATGGCGGTCCGTATGCTGGCGTGATGGCGACGAAAGAAAAGTTCGTCCGGCAGATACCGGGCCGGCTGGTGGGCGAGACGAAAGATAAAGACGGCAAACGCGGATTCGTATTGACGCTCTCCACACGCGAGCAGCATATCCGCCGCGAGAAAGCAACGTCGAACATCTGCACCAACCAAGCGTTGATTGCCACCATGGCGACGATCTACCTGACGATCTATGGCCGTGAAGGGCTGAAAGAGCTGGCGGCACAGAACCTGGCTAAAGCCACGCACGCGTCGAAAGAATTTGCGAAAAAGGCAAAGATACTTTTTAACGGCGCGCCGCGCTTCAATGAGTTTGTGGTGCAGACGAAGGATGATCCGCACGCAATCAACAAACGCCTGCTGGAAAAGAAGATGATTGGCGGCTTCCCGCTGAGCTGGCATTATCCGGAGCTGGGCAACGCATCATTATGGTGTTGCACGGAGCTGAACAGCAAAGAACAGATTGACGCGGCAGCGCAGGCGGTGGGCCAATGAGCAATAAAGATATCAAGAAAGCGACACACCACGTTAACCAGAATGAAGGGCTGATCTTTGAGCGCTCGTCACCGGGAAAGAAAGGTTACCGGCTGGCGCCGCTGGATGTGCCCGAAGTCGATTACGCAAAGGCTCTAGGTTCTTCAGCCCGCGCTGACCTAGGCAATATGCCGGAGGTGAGCGAGATGGAGATCATCCGCCACTTTACGCGCCTTTCCACATGGAATTACGCGATCGATCTGGGGATGTATCCGCTGGGCTCCTGCACCATGAAGTACAACGCGCGAGTGAATGAAGTTGTGGCGCGCTTTCCGGGGCTGGCCAATGCGCATCCTTACCAGCCTGCGGAAGTTTCACAGGGTGCAATGCGGGTAATGAAGACGCTTTCCGACTGCCTGCTGGACATTACCGGTATGGACGCGATCACTCTGCAGCCCGCGGCGGGCGCGCACGGCGAGATGACCGGCATTTTGCTCATCCATGCTTATCTGCAGTCGAAAGGTAACCCGCGCAAAAAGATCCTGATACCAGATTCCGCGCATGGCACCAACCCTGCCACGGCGGCGATCTGCGGATACGCCGTGGAAAATTTAAAGTCGAATTCACGCGGCATGGTGGACGTGAGCGCGCTGGCGGCGCAGATGAATGAAGACGTCGCCGGACTGATGCTGACCAATCCCAACACGCTGGGAATTTTTGAGCAGGAAATCCATACGATCGCCGAGATCCTTCACCAGAAGGGCGGTCTTCTATATATGGATGGCGCGAACATGAACGCGCTGGTGGGTAAGACGCGTCCGGGCGACTTTGGCGTGGACGTAATGCACCTGAATCTGCACAAGACTTTTTCCACGCCGCATGGGGGAGGCGGGCCTGGATCGGGTCCCGTGGCGTGCAAGAAAATTCTGGAACCGTTTTTGCCTAAGCCGGTGATTGTGGAGCGGGCCGATGGCACGCTGGCATTCGACTACGACCGGCCGAAATCCGTGGGACGCGTGCGCATGTTTTATGGAAATTTTGGCATGCACGTGCGGGCATTGGCTTACACGCTGGCCAATGGTCCTGACGGCCTACGGCAGACGACAGAAGATGCGGTGCTGAATGCCAACTATATCCGCAAAAAGCTGGAAGGCGATTACCAGCTGCCGTATTCCAGCCCGTCGATGCACGAAGTAGTGTTCAGTGACCACATCCAGGAGCAGAAGGGCGTAAAGACCGGCGACATTGCCAAGCGGCTGATCGATTATGGCTTCCATCCTTATACAGTGTCGTTTCCGCTGGTGGTGCACGGCGCAATCATGATCGAGCCAACGGAAAGCGAGTCGCTGGAAGAACTGGATCTCCTGGTGGACGCGATGAAATCAATTGCGCGCGAAGCGGAGGAAGATCCTGAGTTCGTGAAGAATGCGCCGCATACGACTAGGGTGAAACGGCTGGATGAAACGGCTGCAGCAAGAAAGCCGATATTGAGGTGGAAACCAGCGTCGGCGAAGAGTGCAGGGGAATAAACCCTACTTTTACTGCAAAGGACGCAGAGGGCGCGAAGGAAAATGGATCAGAAGGTTTATTTGTACCCCTGCTTTTTCCTAACGCTTGTCTATCGATGGTCGGCTGGATATTGGCTACAGGCTTGATCTGGTGGTGGAAGATCTAGCGATAGTCGAGATCAAAGCGATTGACAGCTTCGTAGCCATTCACCAGGCGCAGGTTATCTCGTCCCTAAGCTCAGCGGAAAGAAGCTGGGAATCCTGATTAATTTCAATACTCTACACCTTCGTGATGGGATCAGACGCGTTGTTAATGGACTTTGAAATTCCTGGTTTCCTTGGCGTCCTTAGCGTCCTTTGCGGTGAAAAATCAGGTAAACCAACTACAGGTTTGGAGGGAAGTCTAACGTAACATTTCCGGTGTCTAAAGCTTGAGGTACACTTTCTGTTAGCCATGTCATCTCTGAAGTCATTCTTTCTCTGTCTACTACTATTTGTGTCTGCTGTCCCGGCGTTGCTGGGGCAGACGGCCGCGGCCGGCGCCAACGACCCGGTATTGCTGCACACGCTGCAGCAGGAGCTGGATCGCGCGATGAGTTCGCTGAGCAAGGCCGATCCTGCACCGTATTTCATCAGCTATGCCGGGAACGAGGATTTTGGCTCCGTCATTATGGCCAGCAATGGCGCGTTGATGGCCAACATCAAGCGGCACGATCGCACGGTGGATGTTTCTGTCCGCGTGGGCAGCCGCGAGTTGGACAACACGCACGGCGAGAACCGCTTTAACGCGGTCACCACGGCTTCACTGCCGCTGGAAGACAAGCCGGACGCCATTGCGCGCGTGCTGTGGATCAACACCGATCGCATGTACAAGAAAGCCGCACAGGGATTTCTTGAGGTGAAGACCAATACCAAGGTCCGCGCGGACGAAGAGGATTCGTCTCCGGATTTTTCAGCGGAGAAGCCGCAGGTTTATATCGGGAAGGAAATTGTTCCGCCAAAGTTTGACCAGCATGAATGGGAAGAGCGAGTGCGCAGACTTTCCTCGATCTTCAAGAAATATCCAGACATTGAAAGCTCCACGGTAGTGCTGGTGGTGCAGGATACGACGCGCTACTTTGTTTCCAGTGAAGGCTCGCGGCTAGTGGATTCGCGTCCGTTGATCCGGGTGCTGGCGCTGGGAAGCACGCGTTCATCCGACGGGATGGAACTGGCCAGGTCAGAGACGTTTGATGCTTCTACTTTTGACAAGCTCGCGCCAGAGCAGGAGATCGCGGCAAAGATTGACAAGATCGCGCAGGATCTGCAAAAGCTGAAAAAAGCGCCGGTGGTGGAACCCTTCAACGGGCCAGCGCTGCTTTCCGGGCGGGCGGCGGCGGTGTTCTTCCATGAGGTAGTGGGACATCGACTGGAAGGTCAGCGGCAGCGCGGGGAGAATGAAGGCCAGACGTTTACCAAGATGATCGGTCAGCCGGTTTTGCCGAAGTTTTTGAGCGTGGAAGACGATCCGACGCTGGCGAAGCTGGACGGAGTGGAGCTAAGCGGCAATTACAGTTATGACGAAGAAGGCGAGAAGAGCAAAAAGGTAGAACTGATTTCGAACGGCATATTGAAGCAGTTCCTGATGTCGCGGATGCCGGTGAAAGGCTTTCTGCAATCGAACGGGCACGGACGCGGGCAGGCTGGCATGATGCCGGTGGGACGCCAGGGAAATTTGATTGTCCGCTCGAACAAGACTGTGCCGGATTCACAACTGCGGCAGGAACTGATCAACGAAATTCGGAAACAGAAGAAGCCGTTTGGTCTTTATTTTGAAGATATCGCCGGCGGCTTTACGCTCACGATGCGCAACATGCCGCAGGCTTTTCAGGTAATGCCGTTGATGGTGTGGAAAGTTTATCCAGATGGGCGTCCGGACGAACTGGTGCGCGGCGTTGACATTATTGGAACGCCGCTGAACGCGCTGAACCGGATTGTGCTAACGGGGCAGAAGATGGATGTATTTAATGGAGAATGCGGAGCGGAATCGGGTTCGGTGCCTGTAGCCGCAGCCGCTCCGGCAATGTTGTTTTCAGAAATTGAGGTGCAGAAGGTTTCGCAAGGGCATGAGCGACCGCCGCTGCTGCCTCCGCCGGGTGTAGAGAAAGCCGAGGTTGCGAACCAGCAATCCAGCAAGCCGGAGGTGCACTAATGCGCCGGCTTATTCCTACTCTTCTTTTGCTGGTTATCTTGTCAGCGGCTGCCCTGGCCGGTGATAACAATAGCGCGCCTGCGGCGACTTCAGTTTCTTCGAACGATCATGGCGATGCAGTGCTTAAGGCGATGCTGGCGGAGCTGAAGCGCTCGCAGGAAAAGCTGCAGCTTGGGCAGTTGCAACGGCCGTATTACATCGACTACCAGGTAACGGAAATTCAGGACAACATTTCCGATGCGACACTGGGCGCTCTGCGCACAGACCAGGTCAACAGCGGCAGGCTGGTGCGCGTGGTCGTCCGTATTGGCGACTACAAGCAGGACAGCTACTTCGGCGAGGGAATGGGCGCCGTGGAAGTGTTGCCCACCGATAACGACGAACTTGCGCTGCGTCGCCAGCTCTGGCTGGCCACAGACAAGGCGTACAAGTCCGCACTGAGCGGCTTTACGGAAAAGCAGGCAGCGCTCAAGAGCGTGGAAACCGAAAACGACATGGCTGACTTTTCGCAGGAGAAGCCGGCGCAGTCCGTGCGCGATCTGGCGAAGCTGGACGTGGACCTGGACAAATGGAAGCAGGAAGTCCGCGCAACTTCTGATTTATTCCGCAGCGATCCAAGCCTGGAGATGAGCAGCGCGATGCTGAACTTCCGCGTGCTGAACCGTTACTTTGTGAATACTGAAGGCACGGTGGCGCGCAACGGCAAGAGCATTTACACGCTGCTGTTTTCCGCCTCCGATCAGGCTGACGATGGCATGCACTTGGAGCGCAGCCACGGCTGGGTGGTGACCAAAGGCGATGAGCTGCCCAAGAAAGAGGAAGTGGCGCAGGAAGCCAAGAAGCTGATTGGCAGCTTTGCGGCGCTTAAGAAAGCTCCGCTGGTGGAAGACGATTATCGCGGACCGGTACTCTTCTCGGCGGACGCCGCAACGTCAATATTCGAGCGGTTGATTGTTCCCAATATTCTGGGGATCCGTCCTGACCTGGGGAATCCGGCGCGCACGAATGGAGAATTTGCTTCGTATTACAAAGGACGCGTGTTGCCGGAGACGTTCACCGTGGTGGACGATCCGAAGGACAAAGAGTTTGATCACCAGTCGCTTGCAGGATATTACGATGTGGATGACGAAGGCGTGGAAG